>NZ_JBAZAH010000015.1:0-33839 GCF_041672065.1 Aliarcobacter sp.
AAATAGGAACACAAGGAATATCAACACACATATAACAAGGAATATCTCTTGGTACAAAATATGGAGTTCCCAAAGGTAAATTATCCCCTGGTTTTGCCAATTTTAGTGTATCAAAAGGGCATGCCTCAACACAAAGTCCACATTTTATACAAGTAGCCAAAAAGTCATCCTCTTTTAGAGCTGCTGGTGGTCTAAGAATTAGATTACTAGCTTTTACCTCACTTAAATATGCACTCCATGTTAAACTACCAAGAACAACTAGACCAATAGTTCTAGCACTTTTTAGAATAAATTTTCTTCTATTTTCTTGATAGTTTTCAACTATATTCATCTTTAATCCTTATGCTTTATAAATTTTTACAGCACATTTTTTAAAGTCAGTTTGCCCTGATTGTGGACAAGTTGCATCTAAACAAACTTTGTTTATAAATACCTTCTCATCAAACCAAGGAACAAATACTAAACCTCTGCTTGGTCTATTTCTTCCTCTTGTTTCAACTCTTGCTTTTACTTTTCCTCTTCTTGATTCAACCCAACAAAGCTCCCCTTGTTTTACACCATACTTATTTGCATCTTCAGGGTGCATATAGCAAAGTGCTTCTGGAACTGCCCTATAAAGTTCTGGAACTCTCATAGTCATAGTTCCACTATGCCAGTGTTCTAGTACTCTTCCAGTACTAAGCCAAACTGGATACTCTTCATTTGGAATTTCAGGTGGATCCATATATGGTCTTGCAAATATTTTTGCTTTATTTTTTAGAGATTTTTTAGTTTGATCTTTAACTCCAAGTAAATCACCTTGAGCTAACTCTTTTGCTAATGTTCCATAGAAGGCAAAATCACTATTTGGATTTGCTTTTTTTGCATATGGATCATATTTTGTATTAAATCTCCAAGATGTCTCTTTCCCATCTACAACTGGCCATTTTAGTCCTCTAACTCTATGATAAGTGTCAAAATCAGCTAAATCGTGAGCATGTCCTCTTCCAAAATTTGCATACTCTTCAAATAGATATTTTTGTATAAAGAATCCGTATCCTTTCCATGGTTTTCCATCACTACCTATTACATTTCTACTATCACCAAATGCTTCAGTATTGTCATATCCAGCTTGAATTTCATCATTTAAATCAGCTTTGTATGATTTGGCTTTTTCATTTGCAAATAAAATCTCATACATAGTTGTATCTTCATTGTAGCCCATAGCTTTTGCAGCTTCAATAACACTTGGAAGTTTTAATTCACCTTTTGAACTTTGAACTTCTTGTTCACCCCAAAGATCTTTAACTGTAAATCTTTTTGAAAGTTCAACCCACTGCCAAGTATCACTCATAGCATCTCCAACAGGAAGTACTTGTTGTCTCCAAAGTTGTGTTCTTCTTTCAGCATTTCCATATCCACCCCATTTTTCATAAATCATAGCAGATGGTAGAATTAAATCTGATACTTTTGCACTAATTCCAGGGTATGCTTCGCTTGTAACAATGAAATTATCCATCTCTCTAGCTGCTTTTACCCAGTGAGTTGCACTTGCAGTATTTTGCCATGGATTGTTTACATTTACCCAAGCAAATTTAGTATTTCCATCTTCTAAATCTCTCATAATCTTCATAAAAGTTTGAGTTCCCTTTGGATTTATAGTTCCAAGTGGTACATTCCATGCTTTTTCAGTAATTTCTCTATGTTTTGGATTTTCATTCATCATATCAGCTGGAAGTCTATGTGTAAATGTTCCAACTTCTCTTGCTGTTCCACAAGCACTTGGTTGACCAGTTAAACTAAATGCACCACTTCCTGGTTTTGCCTGTTTATTTAGTAAAAAGTGAACATTATATGAAAGTGTATTTACCCAAGTTCCTCTTGTGTGTTGATTCATTCCCATAGTCCAAAAACTTACAACTTTTCTATCTTTTTCAATATACCAGTCAGCAAGTTGTTGAAGTTTTTTCTTAAACTCCTCAATATCCTCATCAGGATCTCCTTTAGAAATTTTTGCAACATAATCTAAAGTATAAGGTTCTAAAAACTTTTTATACTCTTCAAAACTAATCTCCCAGTGAGCAAGACCACTATCTTTATTAGTCATTTTATCACCAGCTTTATATCCATAAGGAGCAAGTGCAGGAGCCTCAGTTTCAGATACAATTTTCTCCATCTCTTTGCTTATAGTTTCCATTTCAGCTTTAGAGTATTTTCCTTCTTTGATTGATTTTTCATCAGATTTTCTCATTCCATAACCAATATTAACAGGACTTGCTGCAAAAACAATATGTTCTTTTACAAAATCCCAATCAATAGCTTCAGGTCTATTGTAAACAATCTCTCTTGCTATATAGTTCCATAAAGCTAAATCTGTATTTGGAGTAAAGATAATCTCTAAATCAGCAATATCTGAAGTTCTATGTCTATAAGTTGATAGATTTATCACTTTAACTTTCTCTGGATTACTAAGTTTTCTATCTGTAACTCTTGACCATAAAATTGGGTGCATCTCTGCCATATTTGAACCCCAACAAACAACTGTGTCTGTTAGTTCAATATCATCATAACAACCACTTGGCTCATCAATACCAAATGTTTGATAAAAACCAACAACCGCACTTGCCATACAGTGTCTTGCATTTGGATCAATTCCGTTTGATCTAAATCCAGCTTTCATCATTTTAAGTGCTGCATAACCTTCCATAATTGTGTATTGTCCACTTCCAAATACACCAATTCCTTCAGGACCTTTCTCTTTTAAAGCAGCTTTGATATGTTTTTCCATCTCATCAAAAGCTCTTTCCCAAGAAACAGGTGCAAAGTTACCTTTTTTATCAAATTCACCTTTTTTATTTACTCTTAGCAAAGGAGTTTTAAGTCTATCTGCTCCATACATAATTTTTGCATTAAAGTACCCTTTAATACAGTTAAGCCCTCTGTTAACTGGAGCTGCTGGATCACCTTTAACAGCAACAATTTTTCCCTCTTTTGTTGCAAGCATAATTCCACACCCTGTTCCACAAAATCTACAGGCTGCTTTATCCCAACGCCAACCACTCTCAGCAACATTTGCTTGTGCTTTTAAATCTGTTGGTACACTCATACCAATAGCTGCTGCTGCACTTGCTGCTGCTGAACTTTTTAGAAAATCTCTTCGTGAAAGCGACATCTCTTCTCCTTTGAAATAAATTTATAAACAATAAGATGTTAACGAAAAAGGTGTGAAGTAGATTTGATGTTAATCAAGATTATTTAAGTATTTAAAGAGATATTTATAAAAAAGAGTTAAGTTTTAACTCTTTTTTTCACAAAATAATACTATTTTTTCAAGTTCATTTTTTAGTTCGGCTAATCTTTTTGCAGAGTGCAAAAGTTGCTCTTGAGTCTCTATAGCAATATCTTCACTTCTGTTTAGTTGAAGAGATATCTCACTTTTATTTTGTAACTCATTTATAATTGCATCAAACTCATTTGTTAACTCTTCAAGTTTAACTGAGGCATTTTTAGATTGCTCTAATGCACTGTTTGAATCAATTATTGCACTATTTATCTTTTTTAAAAAATTATTTAATACATTGCTAGCATCAACAAACTCATTTTCAGCCTCAATCTCTATTGGTTTTAAAGGATTTGCAAAATTTTGCTGCATCGCTTTTTTAGACTCTTTAATAAAGTTTAATGCATTTTTTTCCATATTTTTTAATTCTAAAAAGCTATAAAGTATTAGAAAGATAATTAAAATTGCAAAAAAATATTGAGTATTTTTTAAAAAATTAACTTTTTTTTCACTATGAATTGTATATAAAGATACTAAAGCATCTATCTCGTTTAATAATTTTATATTTTTTGAGTATATTAAATCAACAATCTTTTTTAGCTCTATATCTTCTTTATTTTTTTGCAACAAAGATTTAAATTGTTCTATATTTTTATAAAAATCATTCCATAAAAATTCAACTTTAAGTAGTTGATTCTCTATTTGAAATGTTGGAATTTTTTTTAGACTATTCTCTCCTTTTAAGCTATTTAAATTGTATATAAACTCTTTAATACTACTGTTTAGTTCATCTTTTGAAGCAGTTTTGTTTTGATTTAAGTAGAAGATATTTTTTGAAATATTTTGAGTAAGCATTCTTTGTTTACCAGCTATATTTATAATTGTTGCATCTTTGTGATTTTTATCATTTAAATATATTGTGGTAGTAACAATACTTAGCAATAAAAGTGTAAATAAGATTCCAATAATCTTTATTTTTGCGCTAATACTATTTTTTTTCATTCTCCTACCCCTTTAAAAATTGAATTTAATGCTATTTTATCTTTAATCTCTATTTTTTGATTCTCTATTTCAATAATTCCATCTCTTGATAACTTCTTTAAAACTCTAGAGAGAGTTTCAGGTTGAATGTGTAACATAAAACTCACATCTTGTCTTTTTAAGCTATTAAACATTTTTAAATCGCTAGATATCATGAATGCAACTTTTGCAGTTGCATCAAATACAAGCTCTCTATTTATTAAACATTGAAGTTTATGATTTTTTTTAAAAAGAGCTTCTACTAACTCATTTACTAATAAATTTTTATCAAAAAAATGCTCTTTTAATTTTTTGAAATTAATAAATAGCACTATTGAATCCTCAACAAAAGATGCATTAGAAAAACAGTTTATTTCAGTGTTACTTATAGAGCTTAGTTCACTCACTAAAGAGTCTTCATAGATATGATATAGAAAAATTTCATTATCAAATTTATCATATTTATAAACTTTTATCATTCCAGAAACCAAAAAAATAATATTGTTATTTAAATCAGTTTCATAAAAAAGAATAGACTCTTTTTTATATTTTGATACAAAAGAGAAAGAGGATAAAAGTTCAAGATTTTTTTCATCTAAGTTTTTAAAAAAGCTTAAATTTCCAAGGCTTTCAAAAAGTGTCATAAAAATCCCTCAAATGTTTTGTTTAAGTGATTGTATATTATGCTTGTAAAAATATTAATTAAATTATTTAAGTTTTTGAATAATTAAAATTAAAAGTATTGATAAAAGTCAAAGAGTATTATATTTTAAGAAGATAGAATATTTAATAAAAAAAATAAGGTTTTGTATGTTAATTGATAAATTTGGAAGAAAACACGATTATTTAAGAGTTTCAGTTACTGAAAGATGTAACTTTAGATGTCACTATTGTATGCCAGAAAAACCATTCTCTTGGGTTCCAAAAGAGAATTTATTATCATATGAAGATATGTTTAAGTTTATAAAAATAGGTATTGATGAGGGAATAAAAAAGGTAAGAATCACTGGAGGAGAGCCACTTTTAAGAGATGATTTAGATAAATTTATAAAAATGATTAGTGATTATAAAAAAGATATAGATTTAGCTCTTACAACAAACGGTTATCTACTTTCTCAAATGGCACAAAAATTAAAAGATGCTGGACTAAAAAGAATTAATATCTCTTTGGATAGCTTAAATAAAGATAGAGCTTCAAAAATTGCTCAAAAAGATGTTTTACAAAGAGTTTTAGAGGGAATTTTAAAAGCAAAAGAGCTTGGACTTAAAGTTAAAATAAATTGCGTTCCACTAAAAGGTATTAATGATATTGATATTTTAGATATTTTAGATTTTTGTAAAAAAGAGGGTTTTACTGTTAGATTTATTGAGTTTATGGAGAACTCATTTGCAAAAAATAGCGCAAAGGGTCTAAACTCTGATGAGATTTTAGAGATTATAAAAACAAAATATAAAAATATTGAAAAAGTAGCAAGAGATACAAGCTCTCCAGCTCAATACTATAAATTAGAAGATGGATATGAGTTTGGAATAATTGAGCCTCATAAAGATGATTTTTGTGCCTCTTGTAATCGAATAAGATTAACAGCTGAAGGCTTTTTAATACCTTGCTTATATTTTGAAGATGCTATGAGTATAAAAGATGCAGTTAGAGCAAATGATATAGAAAAAGCAAGTGAAATATTAAAAAAAGTTTTACAAAATAAACCTGAAAAAAATAGATGGTCAACAAAAAGTGATAATGAAATTTCAAGTAGAGCATTTTATGAGACAGGTGGATAAGTAAAATTAAAGCAAATTTTTTATACAATTCGCCCCTATTTTAAAAATAGATTAAATTAACATATACCTATTAGGAGGTCAAAATGGCTTTAGATCAGGAAGTAAAAGCAAGTATTATTGCAAAATACGGAAGAAAAGAGAATGATACAGGTTCTGCTGAGGTTCAAATTGCACTATTAACAGAGCAAGTGAAAATCTTAACTGAGCATTTAAAAGTGTTTAAAAAAGATCACTCTTCAAGATTAGGTCTTTTAAAAATGGTTGGAAAAAGAAAAAAACTTTTAGCATACTTAAAAAGAACAGATTATGCTAGATTTACAGCATTGGTTGAAAACTTAGGAATTAGAGCAAAATAGTTTTTTAGCTTAATTTTTAAAAAGGGAAGAGTTTTTGCTCTTCCCTTTTTTTATATCCACTCTTTTTAATAATATCTTTTGTACAATATAATCAAAAATTGAAATGGATTTAAAATGTTATTAACAAAAAAGAGTGAATATGCTTTATTATCACTAATTTATATCTCAAAACAAGAAGAGCCTATAAATGTTGATTTTTTATCAAAAGAGTTAGAGATTTCAAAATCATTTTTGGCAAAAATTATGCAAAGTTTAGCAAAAGATGGATTAGTGACTTCTCACAGAGGTGTAAATGGTGGTTTTACACTTAATAAATCAATAGATGAGCTTACAATTTTAGAGATAGTTGTATCAGCAGAAGAGAGAAATCCAGCTGTTTTTGAGTGTTCTGAATCTATAACATCTTGTCCAAATAATAAAGCAAAATTGTGTTTTATTTGGCCTTTATTAAATAATTTACAATTTAAAGTAAATGATTTTTTATCTCAACTTACTTTGAAAGATATATTATGAGACTTTTTCATATTTCACATACAGATTTAGATGGTTATGGTTGTCAATTTTTAACAAATAAACTTTTTAAAAATGCTACTTTTTATAATGCAAATTATGGTTTGGAAGTAAAACAAGCATTAAAGCAGGCAATTAGTGATATAAAAAATTATAAAGATGATAAATTACTTTTTATAATAAGTGATTTGAATTTAACACAAGATGAGAGCTTTGAGCTTGATAGTGAGATAAATAGTTTAAAAAATAGTGGTTTTGATATAACTTTACAGCTATTAGATCACCATATAACTGGTAAAAAGAGTTCAGAAAAATACTCTTGGTACTATTTAGATGATAAAAGATGTGCTACAAAAATAGTGTATGACTATTTGTTTGAAAATTTTGATAAAGCTATATCTTCTTATAAAGAGTTGGTTGATACTATAAATGCTGTTGATATTTGGCTTGAAAAACAAAGAGATAATTTTGAGTTTGGTAAAGTTTTAATGAGTTCAATTTCAAAAGCAAGAGAGATAAACTCTATACTTTTTAGCTCTTTAGATAGAGAGTACAAATTTTATCTGCTTGAAAAAGCAGTTGAATATCTAAATTTAGAAAATAGACATATAATCTTTGATAATGAAATTCATAAGATAAAAAAAGAGTTTTTAAAAGAGAGTGTTGATGATACTTTAGATAACTTAAGTGCAAACTATTTAGTAAAATCTCTTGATAATATAAAAGAGGATTTAACTGTTTTTTATAAAGAGCATAAAGGTCTTATGACTTACTGTTTGGGAGGAATATCTATTCCGGCAAATAGTTTTTTAAGAGCAAATAGGGATTATGATTTTTTTATAGATATAAATAAAAAAGGAAATGCATCTTTTAGAGCTGATGGAAAAGTTGATGTAGCAATACTTGCTTCAAAGTTAGCAAATGGTGGTGGGCATGTAAATGCAAGTGGGTGTAAATTTGATGATTTTGTTGATAGCATAAATTTACAAGATGTAAGAAGTTATATTCAAAGAAAATTAGATAGTATAGATTAATCTTAAAAAAGGAGTGAAAATGGAGTGCGAATTTCCAACTGTTAATTCAAATAAAAATGAGATAAAAGAGATTTTTGATAACACTAAAACAATTGCGATTGTAGGTCTTTCTCCAGATAGTGAAAAGGCATCTTTTAGAGTTGCTTCATATTTACAAAGCAAAGGTTTTAAGATAGTTCCTATATATCCAAAAGAGGATGAGATTTTAGGAGAAAAAGTTTATCGAAGTTTAGAAGAGATTCCATTTGATATTGATATGGTTGATATTTTTAGAAAACCAGATGCAATAGCAAAAGTTGTTGATGAAGCTATTAGATTAAAAGATTCAAAAAATATAAAATCTGTTTGGTTTCAATTAGGACTTGCAAATAATGAAGCGGCTCAAAAAGCAGTTGAAAATGGATTAAAAGTTGTACAAAATAAGTGCACAAAAATAGAGCATAAAGCTATTTATGAATAGGATTAGATTTTTCTAATCCTCAATTGTTATAAGTTTTAATTCAAATTTAGCAATAGCTCCACTCTTCCCATCACTTCTATTTTTTATAGATATTTCAGCATTTAAAGCATCAGCAGCTATTTTTGCAAGATAAAGACCTAATCCAACTCCACTTTTATCTCCAACTTTTTTAAATGGAGCAAAAACATCGATTTTTTCATCTATTCCAACTCCTTCATCTACTACACTTAAAATAATTGTATTATCTATTTTTTTGAAATATACTTCAATATTTTTTCCATTTGGAGTAAATTTGATAGCATTTTGTACAAAATTTTGAAGTATCTGCATAAAAAGAGTCTCTTGAATATTTAGCTCAAAGCTAGAGGTGTTTGTAATAAATCTCATATTTATCTCTTTTTTTAAAGCTAACATCTTATAATCTTCAACTTTTTTATTTATAAAAGATACAAGCTCAATATTTTTTGACTGTTCAAATTGAGCACCTTCAGTTCTCCCAATATCTAAAATTGAGCTAATCATAATATTCATACTATTTATTTCACTAATAGTTAATTTTATAGCATCTTCATATTCACTTTTTTCTCTTGGTTTTTTAAGCATAAGCTCATTTTTAAGTTTCATAACAGCAAGAGGAGTTTTAAGTTCATGCGCAATTCCTATGTATAACTCTTTTTTAAATTTAAGGTATGTACCTATACGATTTGTTAAAGAGTTTATAGAGTTTGCAAGTGTTGTAAACTCTGTTGGAAGATTTTTTGTATCAATTTGTGATAAAGAATTTTCATCCATATTTGATAATTTTTTATTTATTTCAACAATAGGTTTTAAAAGAGATTTAGCAACTACCAAAGAGTAAATGAGCATTAAAATAAAACCAGGAATTGCCAAAGAGAAGAAGTTTTTAAAAATAATTGAATTTAAAATATCTCTTTCAAGAGTTATATCTTTTGTGATTTGTAAAAATGCATCATCATTCATAGGAAAAATTAATTTTGCAAATGTTTTATCATCTTGGAAAAATTTTATAAATTTAATATCTTTTTGATTATTTTCTAAAAAAACTACTTCAATCTTTTGTGTTTCATTAAAGATATTTTTAAATTTATCAAAAGATATGTAAGATTTTTCAATATGTTTAGCTTGTTTTAAAAGATTTTTTTCAATATTACTATAAAAAGAGCTTTTTGCATATTCATAAAATATAAATGAGAGAATGATTAGAAAAAAAGAGGTAGCTATAATTAGTTTTGTATAAAACTGTTTATAGATACTCTTAATTTTCATAATTTAAATACTATTTTTCCTCAGAAACTTGGTTTGGATAACAAAATCTATAACCTCTTCTTCTAATTGTTTCAATAGTTGAAATATTTAATGGTTTATCCATTTTTTGTCTAATTTGATTTATTGCAACCTCAATAACATTTGGAGTTACAAGCTCAGGCTCTTCCCAAATAGCATCAAGCAGTTGCTCTTTTGAAACAATTTGATCTCTATGTCGTGCAAGGTGAGTTAAAACTTCAAAAGGTTTACCTTTTAACTCTATCTCTTCTCCAGCATATTCTATTTTTTCTTCATCAGGATTGATAATTAAATCATCAATTTCAATGATATTTGTTCCACCAAATCTTAATCTTGCTTCAATTCTAGCAAGTAAAATATCAAAATCAAATGGTTTTTTAATAAAATCATCAGCACCTGATCTTAGTGCTTCAATTTCACTCTCTTTATCATCTCTTGCAGAGATAATTACAACAGCAGTTCTTGAACTTCTGTTTTTAACAATTTTACACAGTTCAATACCATCACCATCAGGTAGCATCCAGTCTGTTAAAACTAAATCATAATTTCTAATATCAATAAAGTACTCAGCATCTTTGTAGTTTTCAGCGCTATCAACTTGGTAACCAAAATCAACTAATCCTTCTTGCAGTGTTCTATTTAATGTTATTTCATCTTCAATAATCAAAATTCTCATTTCTATCCTTAAACTTAAGTTAATTTTAATTTTGCGGAAGTATATCATAAAAAAAAGTTTTTTTAAATAGAGTTTAAACTAAAAATATAAAAATAAAGGAAAATATAGTAGAATGCACCATTTATTTGAAATTAACTATAAAAGGAATGTAATGAAAAAAATAGTGCTAACTACTGCATCTTTGTTTTTTCTTGCTACAAATTTAGTAGCAAATGATTATTATGCAACTGTAAATGGGGATAAAATAACAAAACAAGATATAAATCTTTTAATACAAGATCCAAGAGTCGATTTTAATCAACTTCCAGATGAGATGAAAAAACAGATTATTGATGGTGCAATTAATAGAAAACTTCTTGCAAAAAATGCTTTAGATAGTGGTGTTGAAAAAGATGCTGAATATATTGATGCTATGAATAGAATTAAAGAAGATGTTGCTCTTCAAGTTTGGCAAAAACAGAAAGTTGATAGTATAAAATTTACTGATAAAGAGAAAAAAGAGTTTTATAACAAAAAGAAAGAGAAATTCATTATTCCTGAAAATTTTGAAGCTAGACATATTTTAGTTGATAGTGAAAAAGATGCTAAAGATGTTGTAAAAGAGCTTGATAAAGCTGTAAATAAAGAGGCAAAATTTAAAGAGCTGGCTAAAGCTAAATCAAAAGATGGTGCAGGGCAAAATGAGGGATACTTAGGTAAGTTTTCAGCAAATGATATGGTTCCTGATTTCTCAAATGCAATTAAAGCTCTTAAAAAAGGAACTTATTCAAAAACTCCTGTAAAAACAGAGTTTGGTTATCATGTAATTTTTTTAATTGATAAAACTCCTTCAAAAGAGTTAAGTTACGATGAAGTTAAAGATAATATTGAAAGAATAATGAAGAGTGAAAAATTAAATAAAGATATTGAACAGTTAGTTTCAGATCTTAGAAAAAAAGCAAAAATAGTAATTAAATAAGGATGAGAAGAATGGGTGTATTAGATGTTGTAAATGCTGGAGTATTAACTGGAAGTGAAGCTAAAAAACTATTTGCTTATGCAAAGAAAGAGGGATTTGCTATTCCAGCTGTTAATGTTGTAGGAACAGACTCTATTAATGCTGTTTTAGAAGTTGCTTCAAAAGTTAAATCTCCAGTTATTATTCAATTTTCAAATGGAGGAGCTGGTTTTTTTGCTGGAAAAGGTTTAAAAACTAGTGATGCGGCTATTTTAGGAGCTATTAGTGGTGCAAATCATGTTCACACTATGGCAAAAGCTTATGGAATACCAGTTATTTTACATACAGACCATGCAGCAAAAAAACTTCTTCCTTGGATTGATGGCTTGCTTGATGCTGGAATTGAGCATTTTGCAAAAACAAAAAGACCACTATTTACATCTCATATGTTAGATTTAAGTGAAGAGAGTTTAGAAGAGAATATTGAAATTTGTGTTGAGTATTTTAAGAAAATGGATACACTTGATATGATGATTGAAATAGAGCTTGGAATTACAGGTGGAGAAGAGGATGGAGTTGACAATACAAATGTAGATAACTCACTTTTATATACACAACCAAGTGAAGTTGCATTTGCTTATGAGAGTTTAAGTAAAGTTGGAGAGAACTTTACAATTGCTGCAAGTTTTGGAAATGTTCATGGAGTTTATAAGCCAGGAAATGTTGTATTAAGTCCAAAAATTCTAGATAATTCACAAAAATATATTGAAGATAAGTTTAAAACAGCTTCAAAACCTGTTGATTTTGTATTCCACGGAGGAAGCGGTTCAGAGCTTCAAGATATTAGAGATGCTATTTCGTATGGTGTTATTAAAATGAATATTGATACAGATACACAGTGGGCATTTTGGGATGGAGTTAGAGCTTATGAAGCAAAATACAAAGGGTATTTGCAAGGACAAATTGGAAATCCTGAGGGTGAAGATAAACCAAATAAAAATTACTATGACCCAAGAAAATGGTTAAGAGCTGGTCAAGAGGCTATGATAGCTAGACTTGAAGTTGCATTTAGTGATCTATTAGCACTTAATAAAAACTAATTTTTTTAGGATATATTTTGAATAAAAGAAGAGTTGGGATTGTTGGTGTTGGAAATGTTGGTTCATCAATTGCCTATAAATTAGCATTTCAAGAGCTTTGTGATGAGATTTTATTAAAAGATATTAGAGAAGATTTTACCAAAGCTATTGCTTTGGATATCTCTCAAGCAATAAGTTATAAAAATATAAAAACTACAATAAAAGCTATCTCTTTGGATGAAGATTTCAAAGATTGTGACATTGTAGTGATTACTGCTGGAATTGCTAGAAAACCTGATATGAGTAGAGATGATCTTCTATTTACAAATGCTAATATTATGAACTCTATTGTTAAAAATATTGCAAAATACAATCCAAACTCTATTTTAATAGTTGTTTCAAATCCTCTTGATGCAATGGTATATCAAGCTTTAAAAACTTCAAACTTCCCAAGAGAAAAAGTTTTTGGAATGGCTGGAATTTTAGATAGCTCTAGGATGTCATACTTTATAAAAGAGAAAATAGGAAATAAAAATGTAGAAGCTATGGTTTTAGGTGGACATGGAGATGATATGGTACCACTTATAAAACATACAAAAGTTGATAATATAGCTTTAGATGAGCTTTTAGATGAAAATGAGATTGAAGATATTGTTGAAAAAACAAGAAAAGGTGGACTTCAAATAGTTGAACTTTTAAAAACAGGTTCAGCATATTTTGCACCAGCTCAATCTACATTTTTGATGCTGGAATCTATTTTAAAAGATAAAAAAACAATCTATCCTTGTGCTGTATTATTAGATGGTGAATATGGTTACTCAAATGTGGTTACTGGAGTTCCTGTTGTTTTAGGTAAAAATGGTGTTGAGAAAATTGTAGAGCTTGAACTTACAAACAAAGAAAAAGATGAATTTGCTAAATCTGTAAACTCTGTAAAAAATCTAATAGATAAGATTAAAGATAAATTTTAAATAGAATATTGTGTATTTTAGTAACAAAAATTAATTAAAATTTATACAAAAATTCCAAGATCAAATGAAAAAGATGTTGATTTAGTAGTTGAGGCTGCAAAAAAAGGTTTTGAAGAGTTTAAGCATACATCTGTAACTCAAAGAAGTGCTTTATTAAACAAAATTGCAGATATAGTAGAGGCAAATTTAGAGACTTTGGCAGTTGCTGAAACACTTGATAATGGAAAAGCTGTAAGAGAGACTTTAAATGCAGATTTACCTCTGTTTATTGACCATTTTAGGTATTTTGCATCTGTTATAAGAGCTGAATCTGGGACAATTTCTGATTTGGATGAGAACACTATATCTCAAGAGATTTATGAGCCTTATGGAGTTGTTGCTCAAATTATTCCTTGGAATTTCCCACTTCTAATGGCAGCTTGGAAACTAGCACCTGCAATTGCTGCTGGAAATTGTGTTGTTTTAAAACCAGCTAGTTCAACTCCACTTTCAATACTTCTATTTTTGGATTTAATCAAAGATGTTTTACCAAAAGGTGTTATAAATGTTGTAAATGGAGCAGGTGGGAAAATAGGTAAACATCTTGTAACTCATAGAGATATTAAAAAAGTTGCATTTACAGGAGAGACAAGTACAGGTCAAGAGATTATGAGATATGCAACTGAAAATATAATTCCATCAACTCTAGAACTTGGTGGAAAATCTCCAAATGTATTCTTTAAATCTATAATGGATGCTGATGATGAGTTCTTTGATAAGGCAATTGAAGGGCTTGTACTATTTGCATTTAATAGTGGAGAGGTTTGTACTTGTCCATCAAGAGCTTTAATTGAAGAGTCAATTTATGAATCATTTATGAAAAGAGTTATCGAGAGGGTAAAAGCTATAAAACTTGGAAATCCTCTTGATACAGAAAATACAATGGGAGCTCAAAACTCTTTTAACCAAAAAGAGAAAATTGCAAAATATCTAAAAATTGCAAAAGAGGATGGGGCTGAGTGTTTAGTTGGTGGAGATATTTATCACTCTTCTATAAATCCAGATGGATTTTATATAGAGCCAACGATTTATAAAGGTCATAATAAAATGAGAATTTTTCAAGAGGAGATTTTTGGACCTGTTTTATCTGTAACTACTTTTAAAGATGAGAAAGAGGCTATTGAAATTGCAAATGATACTATTTATGGATTGGGTGCTGGAGTTTGGTCAAGAGATGCACACCAAATTCATAGAGTATCAAGAGCTATTCAAGCTGGAAGAATTTGGGTAAATTGTTATCATGTTTATCCAGCTCATGCCTCTTTTGGTGGGTATAAGAAATCTGGAATTGGAAGAGAGACTCATATGATGATGTTAAATAACTATAGACATACAAAAAATATTTTAACTTCATTTAATACAAAAGCTTTAGGATTTTTTTAATTTCTTAAGTTAATAGAGGCTTTTTAGCCTCTATTTTAAATTAAAATATTCAAATTTTTTATCTTTTAACTCAATAGCAATTATTTCATCAAAAGTTGTTTCTAGCAAATAAGTATTCTTATTTGATTTTCTACTTTTTCTCCTCATTCGTAACCAAAGCCAAATTATTCAAACTATATTTTTGAAGCAAATCTAAAACTTTTACAACTCTTTCATAAGGTACTTTTTTATCAATTCGCACAATTACTGCATCATTTTTATTCTCAATAGCTTTTAAATTATCCTCTAAAGATTCAAAAGATACTTCAATACCTTTAATAGCAAGTTTATCAACACTAAGCTCTATGAAAATTTGCTCTTTTTTTACCGCTAGCTCTTTTGCATTGGCTTTTGGCAAATCAAGCATGAGTGCTAGTTCCTCTTTTTTAAAAACACTTGTAACCAAAAAGAAGATTAAAAGAATAAAAACAACATCAATAATAGGTGTTAAATCAAGTCCTAAAGGCTCTCTTCTTTTCATTTAAACTCTTTGATTAGCTCTTTTTTTGCTTTTATTTCGATTTTATCAACTAAAGATATGAAGTGATTATATGCAATTTGATGAGGAATTGAAACAATAATTCCAGCAATTGTAGTAATTAGTGCAATTGCAATTCCACCTGAAAAAATTGTAGGATCTCCTAAACCTTTTTGTGTAATATCTTCAAAAGATGCATAAATTCCTACAACAGTTCCAAGAAGACCTAAAAGTGGAGAAACTATTGCAATATTTTTTATAATTGTAAGTCCAGATTCTAACTTTTTAATCTCATACTCAATTTGTGCAGAAATTGAACCATTTAAATCAAGATTTTGAGCGATTTTTGAGATAATTTTATTTACTTGAGGAAGGGTTGTAAATTTCCAAATAATTATTGTAAAACCAATAATATTTAAAAAAATTAATATATAAACAATTGCTCCACCTTTATCAATATACTCCATTAAGTTCATAAATAGCCTTTTTCATTTTTCTTGTATTGTACAAAATTTTTTGTTAATTGATGATAGAATTACTTTTATGAACTATATAAACTCACCAATAGATGAAATTATTTTAAATAATCAAAAATATTTTGTAAAAAGAGATGACAAGCTTGATTGTGATTTTAGTGGAAATAAGGCTAGAAAATTTTATTACTTTTTAAATAGTGATTTAAAAGGTATAAAAAAAATTATTTCTCATGGCTCAAATCAATCAAATGCTATGTACTCATTATCTGTTTTATGCAAATTAAAAAATCTACAATTTGATTATTATGTATCGCATATTCCAGATTTTTTAAAAACAAATCCAAGTGGAAATTATAAAAAAGCTTTAGAAAATGGTATGAATTTAATTATTGGTGAAGTTCCTACAAGTTTTCAAGAAAATGAGCTTTTTATAGCAGAAGGTGGAGCCTTAAAAGAGGCAAAATATGGAATAGAGATTTTAGCAAATGAGATAAAAATTTGGGCAAAAGAGCAAAATATAGAAGATAAAAAACTGAAAATATTTTTACCAAGTGGTACTGGAACAACAGCTTTATATTTGCAACACTATTTGCCATTTGAAGTTCTTACAAATTCATGTGTAGCAGATGATGATTATTTAAAAAAACAGTTTTTTGCTTTGGAAGATAAAAATCATCCAACAATTTTAAAAAAAGATAAAAAATACCATTTTGGAAAGCTTTATAAAGAGTTTTATTTAAAACATTTAGAGCTTTTAAAACAGACAAATATTGAGTTTGATCTGCTTTATGATAGTTTAGGTTGGATTGTTTTTGAAAATTATGTGAAAAATTGTAAACAAAAAGATGAATATATTTTTTTATATATTCATCAAGGTGGTTTAATTGGAAATGAGACAATGATAGAGCGTTATAGATATAAATTTACCAATATTTAGATATAATCTTCGACTATGAAAAAGAATAATATTATACTAATTGGATTTATGGGTGTTGGAAAAGGCACAGTTGCAAGAGCCTTAGTTAAAGAGTCTTCAATGTACGCAATTGATACAGATGATTTAATAGAGAGTATGGAGAATAGAGCTATTAAAAAGATTTTTGCAAATGATGGTGAAGCTTTTTTTAGAAACTTAGAAAAAAAGACTGCTTTGTGGCTTGAAAATAGTGTTGATAACACTATTATTTCAACTGGTGGTGGATTTTATAAGCAAGAAAATCTTAAAAATATAGGAACTGTAATATATCTTAAGTCATCATTTGATGGAATTTTAAAAAGAATAAAAAAAGCTCCTAATGCAAAAAACAAGTTAAAAAAACGACCACTTCTACAAGATAAAAAAGAGGCTTTAAAGCTTTATAATACAAGGGTTGTAGAGTACCAAAGAGTTGCTGATATTGTAATTGATGTTGAAAATAGAGATTTAAAAGATATAGTAATAGATATTTTAGGACAGATAAAATGAAAATAATTAATACAAAAGATTCAAACTTTAATATTGAGTTTGAAAATATTTTACAAAGAGCAAAAAGTGATATAAAAGGTGTTTCAAAAATAGTTTCAAATATTATTGATGAGATTATTGAAGATGGCAATGAGGCTTTAAAAAAGCATATTGAAAAATTTGATAAATGGAGCGTTAAAAGTGATGATGAACTTTTAATTTCTCAAAAAGATATGAAAAAAGCTTATGATAATTTAGATGAGAGTTTAAAAAAATCACTTCACACAGCATATGAAAGAATCAAATCATATCACGAAAAACAGCTTCCAAAATCATGGATAGATTTTGAAGAGAATGGATCTATTTTAGGACAAAAAGTAACTGCTGTTGACAAAGCAGGGCTTTATATACCAGGTGGGAAAGCTGCATATCCAAGCTCTTTATTAATGAATGCAATTCCAGCGCTGGTTGCTGGGGTTAAAGAGATAGTTGTTTGTACACCAACTCCAAACAATGAGGTAAACGAACTACTTCTTGCAGCTTGTCACCTTTGTAATGTTTCAAAAGTTTATAAAGTTGGAGGAGCAAGTGCAATTGCAGCTATGGCTTATGGAACACAAACAATTCCTAAAGTAGATGTGATAACTGGACCTGGAAATATCTTTGTAGCAACTGCTAAAAAGCTTGTTTTTGGTGAAGTTAATATTGATATGATTGCAGGACCTAGTGAAATAGGGATTTTAGCAGATGGTGATGCAAAAGCAAATTATATAGCAATAGATTTACTATCTCAAGCAGAACACGATGAGATGGCTAGTTCAATTTTGATAACTACTTGTGAAGATTTAGCAAAAAATACAAGCAAAGAGGTTGATAATTTTTTAGCAAATTTAAGCAGATATGAGATTGCTAAAAAATCAATAGATGAACGAGGTGTTATAATTGTTGCTTCAAATATGGAAGAAGCAGTTGAACTTATGAATAAGATAGCACCTGAGCACTTAGAAGTTATGACAAAAAATCCATTTGAACTACTTCCTTTTATAAAACACGCTGGAGCAATTTTCTTAGGTGAAAATACTCCTGAACCAATTGGAGATTATATAGCAGGTCCAAATCACACTCTACCAACAGGTGGAACTGCTAGATTTTATAGTCCTTTAAATGTTGAGAATTTTCTTAAAAAAAGCTCAATTATTAGTTTTTCAAGAAAAGCTATAAATGATTTAGGTGAACCTTGTGCGCTTCTAGCAGATACAGAAGGTTTAACAGCTCACGCAAAAAGTGTTAGAGTGCGATTGGAAAACAAATAATGAGTAAATTTAAAGATTGGTTTACTGAAGATGAAGATGATATATTTTTTGGTAGCCCAAAATCAAAATTTTTTGATATTTTAGAGCAGACTCACAGAGATTTAGTTGAAGATGAGATAGATAAAGTTTTTGAAAAACTTGCTATTTTAGAGTTGATTGTAAGCAAAGATAAAGATGAAGATTTTGATATAAACTCATATATAAACGAGTTTAAATTAGATAATCTCTCAGAAGTTAACTCTGCTAAAAAAGGGCTTTATATGGAAGTTTCTGGAGATATTATTAGTAGATTGGATAGTTAAATGGAAGTTTTAGAAGAAGTAAAAAATCAGATAAAAGTATTTTTAGAAGTTTGCTCTTATCCAAAGGCTTTGGATTTATTAGAAAAATTAGCAACTGGAAAGATGTTAAGAAGTAAACTTATACTTAAAATTGCTGGGGTTAATAGTGAAACTATAAAGCTTTGTGCAGTTGTAGAGATGATTCATGCAGCATCACTTTTGCATGATGATGTAATAGATGAAGCAGATACAAGAAGAGGAAAACCATCTATTAATGCTTTGTATGATAATAAAACTTCAATTATGTTTGGAGATATTTTATACTCAAGAGCTTTTACAGAACTATCACAAATGGACAAAAAAGTTGCATATTATGTTTCAAATGCAGTAACTGAACTAAGTATTGGAGAGATGATGGATGTTGATTTAACGCAATCATTTAATAACTCATACGATAAATACTTAACAATGATCTATAAAAAAACAGCCTCTTTAATAGAAGCAAGTGCTAGAAGTGCAGCAATAATAGCTGGTCTTGATAGTGAAAAATATGCATTATATGGTAAAAATCTTGGACTTGCTTTTCAAATGATTGATGATATTTTAGATATAACTTCTGATAGTAAAACAC
Organism: Aliarcobacter sp.; assembly: GCF_041672065.1. Taxonomy (NCBI): domain Bacteria; kingdom Pseudomonadati; phylum Campylobacterota; class Epsilonproteobacteria; order Campylobacterales; family Arcobacteraceae; genus Aliarcobacter; species Aliarcobacter sp. The sequence continues at coordinate 19,474 of NZ_JBAZAH010000015.1, forward strand.
TTGGAAAACCAGCAATGCTTGATTTTGTTGAAGGTAAAGTAACAATTCCTTATTTATATTTATATGAAAGAGTTGAAGATAAAGAGTATTTAAAATCTTTATATAAAAAATCTTTAAATGAAGATGAGTTAAATTGGATAAAAACTCAAATGCAAAATACAAATGCTTTAAATGATGCAATAAAAGAGGCAAAACAGACAGGGCTTCTAGCTATTTCATCTATAAAAGATGAAAAAAATAGCGAAGAGTTAATAAATATTATGAAAGCTATGATAGAAAGAGATTTTTAATATGAGTTATTTAGTAATTAGTTTTTCACATAAAAATTTAGATATTAAACAAAGAGAGAAACTAGCATTTAATAGTGATGAAGAGAAAGATAGATTTATAAAAAAACTTTTGGATTTTGAATCTACAAAAGAGTTGGTACTTTTATCAACTTGCAATAGAGTTGAGATTATTGTAAAAAGTTCAAATGTAAAACAAAGTAGTAAAAATATAATTGAAAACTTAGCAGATTATTCAAAATTAAATTATGAATTTTTATACGATAGAGCTGATATTTACGATAATGATGTTGCAGTTCACCATCTGTTTTCTGTTGCATCAGCACTTGATTCACTGGTAATTGGTGAGACTCAAATTGTAGGACAGTTAAAAGATGCTTTTAGATTTTCACAAGTTAGAAATTACTGTGATCAAGGTATTTCAAGAGTTATGCACTATGCTTTTAAGTGTGCTGCTCAGGTGCGAACTGCTACAAGTTTAGGAACAGGTTCTGTATCTGTTGCTTCAACTGCTGTTGCAAAAGCAAAAGAGCTAGTTGGAGATACAAAAGGTGTAAAAGCACTTGTAATTGGTGCTGGAACTATGAGTGAATTGGCTGTAAAACATCTTTTAGCTTCAGGATTTAGCGTTACAATAGTTAGCAGAGATATTAAAAAAGCTAAAAATCTAGCTTCAACTTTTGAAGAGAATATAGAAGTAGAGCCTTACTCTAAACTTGAGGAGCTTCTTGAGATTATGCCTGTTATGATAACAGCAACTAGTGCACCATATCCAATAATTACTCAAGATAACACTCCAAGCTCAAGTGTAAATAGATATTGGTTTGATATTGCCGTTCCAAGAGATATTGATGAGGATATCTCAATGTTTGATTTAGAAATTTTCAGTGTTGATGATTTACAAGAGATTGTAAACTCAAATATGACACAAAGATCAGCTCAAGCAAAAGAGGCTTATACGATTGTTGGTCAATCAACTTTAGAGTTTTTTGATTGGCTAAAGAGTTTAGATTTAGAGCCACTAATTAAAGATTTGTATCTAAAAGGTGAAAAAATAATTGATAAAAAACTTCAAAATGCTATAAAAAAAGGTTATGTGCCAAAAGATTATGAAGATAATATTAGAAAACTTTGTCAAACAGTTATAACTGAATATCTACACAATCCAGCAAAACAACTTAAAACTATATCAAGAACAAAACATTGTGATTTAGTTGTAAGTTCAGTTCAAAATATGTTTTCTCAAAATGTGCAAGATATAGATTTAAAATGCGAACACTTAAATAAAAATATATAAATTATAGGAAAAAATTAGATGAAATTTAGCAAACTTTTTATACCAACAACAAAAGAGACTCCAAGTGATGCAACACTGCCATCTCATCAATATTTAATCAAAGGTGGTTTTATATCTCAAAATGGTTCTGGAATTTATGATTTTATGCCATTAGGAAAAATTGTTTTAGAAAAGATTAAGAAAATTGTAAAAGAGGAGATGGATGAAGCAGGAGCTTTAGAGGTTCAGTTTGGATTTGTAACACCTTTAACACTTTGGGAAGAGTCAGGAAGAGACCTTACTATGGGAAGTGAGATGTTGAGATTTAAAGATAGAAAAGGTGGAAGTTTTGTTTTAAGCCCAACAAATGAAGAGTCTGTTGTAAATATGGTAAAAAATAGAGTTACTTCATACAAAGATTTACCACTTCATTTGTATCAAATCAACACAAAATTTAGAGATGAAGCACGACCTAGATTTGGACTTATGAGAGGAAGAGAGTTTTTAATGAAAGATGGTTACTCTTTTCACTCTAGCGAAGATGATTTAGTAAGAGAGTTCAATCTTATGGAAGAGGTTTATAAAAAAATCTATACAAAATTAGGTTTAGATTTTAGAGTTGTTGAGGCTGATAGTGGAGCTATTGGAGGAAGTGGAAGTAAAGAGTTTCATGTTCTTGCAAATAGTGGAGAGGATACAATTGTTGTTTGTGACTCTTGCTCTTATGCTGCAAATATTGAAGCTGCTAAAAGAGAAGCAAAAAAATATGTTTTTGAATCAGGGGATCTAAAAAAAGTAGAGACTCCAAACTGTACAACAATTGAAGATCTTGCAAATTTTTTAAATGTAAAAAAAGAGCAAACTATAAAAGCAGTTATAAAAAAAGCAATTTTTAAAGAAAAAGCTAAAATTGTAGTTTTCTTTGTGCGAGGAAGTGATGAGCTTGAAGAGACAAAAGCACAAAATAGTATAGATGCTTTGGAGCTTATTGATGCTGTTGAAGATGAGATAAAAGAGAGTGGTTTAGTTGCTGGATATTGTGGATTAGTTGATTTACCAAAAGATACAATTTTTGTTGTTGATAGTGAGTTAAAAGATTCAAAAGCTATGGTGTGTGGAGCAAATGAAGAGAATTATCATTTGGTAAATGTTGATTTAACTGCAATTGAAAATATAAAATATGCTGATTTAATAGCTGTTCAAGAGGGAGATATTTGCTCTTGTTGTGGCGGAAAACTCTCATATACAAAAGGAATTGAAGCTGGACATATTTTCCAACTTGGAACAAAATATTCAAAAGCTATGAATGCAAACTTTTTAGATGAAAATGGAAAAGCAAAACCATTTATTATGGGATGTTATGGAATTGGAGTTTCAAGATTAGTTGCTGCTGTTATTGAACAAAATCATGATGAAAAAGGATGTATCTGGACAAAAAGTACAACTCCTTTTATGGTAGATATTATTGTTTCAAACTCAAAAAATGAAGATGAGGCAAAAGTTGGTGAAGATATTTATCAAAGCCTAAAAAAATTAGGAATTGAGACTATTTTAGATGATAGAGTAAATGCTAGATTTGGATTTAAAATGGGCGATTTTGAGCTTTTAGGTTTCCCATATGCTGTTATTATTGGAAAAAAACTAAGTGATGGTTTAGTTGAGTTAGTAAATAGAAAAACTTTAGAAAAAGTTGATGTAAAAGTAGAAGAAATTGTTGCAAAAATTTTAGAACTTACAAAATAGGAGTTTTTTTATGGAGATGTCAAGTATAGAAAATGGTGTTGAGATTATAAAAAAAGATTTTTTATCTTTTATTCCTCAAAATATATTAGATACTGCTTTAGAGTACTCATGGTCTATTTTTTTGGCACTTTTAATATTTTTTGTTGGAAAGTGGATTGTAAATAGAGTTGTTAAAGTTTTAGGTAAGTTGTTAAGAAAAATTGATGGAATTGATGAGATTTTAGTTAAATTTTTGGAAAATATTGCTTATTATTCTTTAATCACAGCTGTTATTCTTGCCGCTTTAAATAAACTTGGAATTACTACAACATCGTTTTTAGCAATACTTGGAGCCGCTGGTTTGGCTGTTGGTTTAGCTTTAAAAGACTCTTTAGGAAATTTTGCTTCTGGTGTTATGATTATAATATTTAAACCATTTAGAGTCGGAGATTTTGTAACTGCTGGTGGAGTAACTGGAAGTGTTAGTGAAGTTGGTATTCTTAACTCAGTTTTTGTAACAGGAGATAATCAAAGAATTGTTGTGCCAAATAGTTCAATTACAAGTGGTTCGATTACAAATGTAAATGCTTTTGATACAAGAAGAGTAGATTTAGTTGTTGGTATATCTTATGATGATGATATTAAAAAAGCAAAAGATTTATTAACAAATCTTCTTACATCACATGAGAAAATATTAGTTGACAAAGGCATTACAGTTGCTGTTTCGGAACTTGCAGATAGTTCTGTAAATTTTGTTGTTAGAGCTTGGGTTAATACACCTGATTATTGGGAAGTTAGATTTTTCTTAATAGAAAATATCAAATTGGTATTTGACAAAGAGGGAATTACGATTCCATATCCACAACAAGATGTTCATCACTATAAAAAAGATTAAAATACCAAAAATATTAGAAAATATTTTTGAAGATTTAAAATCAAAACAAGCCAAACCTGTTGTTGTGGGTGGCTGTGTGAGAGATAGTTTTTTAAATAAAGAGATTAAAGATTATGATATTGAAGTTTATAATATAGACTCAATAGATAGTTTAAAAAGTGTTATCTCAAAATATAAAGAGCCAAAACTTGTTGGAAAATCATTTGGAGTTCTAAAACTAAGTGTAGATGACTTAGATTTTGATTTTTCACTTCCTAGAACTGAAATAAAAACTGGCTTTAAACATACGGACTTTGAAATTATTTTAGACTCAAATTTAAGCTACAAAGAGGCTAGTAGAAGAAGAGATTTTACTATTAACTCTATTGGTTATGACTACTTTGAAAATAGATTTTTAGATCCATTTGGTGGAATAAAAGATTTAAAAAAAAGAGAGATAAAACATATAGATGATAAAACTTTTATAGAAGATAGTTTAAGAGTCTATAGAGCTTTGGGTTTTGCTTCAAGATTTAATTTCAAAATATCAAAAAAAACAAAAAAACTTTGTAAAAAAATAGTAGAAAATAAAGAGCTAGAGCATCTGCCAAAGCAAAGAGTATTTGATGAGTTTAAAAAGATTTTTCTAAAATCAAAAAAACCAAGTGTTGCTTTGAAACTTTTTGATGAGTTTAAAATATTTTTTATCTCTTTTAAATCCTCTTATAAAGCTATTGATAAGTTGGCAAAATATTTAAACAAAAACAGTTTTGATGAGTTTAGAAAAATATATCTATTTTTCTCACTTATTTTAAAAAATCAAAAAGAAGATGATATTTTAAATTTTTTGCAAAATATTACAGATGATAAAAATCTAATTAAAAATATTTTAACTCTTTGCAAAAATAGAACAAAACTAGATGAAAAAGAGTTAAAAAAACTATCTTTGGTTTTAAAGTTGCAGGATTTGATTTTGCTTGAAAAGAGTTTAGATAAAAAAGATATTAAAAAAATAGAAAAACTATCTAAAAAACTAGATATTTTTGATAAACCTCTAAAAATTTTGGTACAAGGAAAAGATTTAATATCTTTGGGTTTTAAAGAGTCAAAAGAGTTTAAAGAGATTTTAGACTTTGCTTTAAAACTGCAAATAGAAAAGGGTATGAGTAAAGATGAGATAATTGAAAAGATATTCAATAAATATAACTAGCACTTTTATTAAAAGTGCTAGTTAATTAATTAGTTACCATATACTTTTATACAGTGAGCATTGTAAATTAAATAATTTTTACTAAGAATTTCTTGATATTTTATCTCTTTAATACCACCATTTTTTGCAGCACTTTGTGCAGTGGCATCAAGTCCAGTTGGAATAAAAAAGAAAATACTAGAAACACAAGATTCTCCAGATTTCATTTCGCTAATAGTGCTCATATCAGTTTTTGATATATCAACTATTGAGTTTTGAGAGCCTTTGTATGTACAACCTGTAGTTAAGATTGCAATAGCCAAAATAGCAAATGCTAATCTAAATTTTGAAAAACTTAATTTCATGCTTAATCCTTAAATGTAAAATAAATTTGGATTTTATAAATTTAAAAGTTAATGAAAGCTTAATACTTTGATAATTTAAAATATTTAAGATATAAAATAAAATTTATAAGAAGTAGTAAAGAAAAAATCTTATATGATTCAATACTTTAAAAAAGGAGAAAATATGAAAAAAGTAGTTTTAGCGGCAGCTTCAGTTTTAATGGCAAGTTCATTATATGCAAACAATACAAATACGGGGTGTGGACTTGGTACAATAGTTATTAAAGACCAAAGTACAACAATTATGCAAGTTCTTGCAGCAACAACAAATGGAACTTCTGGAAACCAAACATTTGGTATTACAAGTGGTACATTAAATTGTAAACAACCAGCATCATTTGTATCAAATGATAAATTACACAGATTTATTAATGAAAACATGGATGAATTAGCAATGGATATTTCAGTTGGAAATGGTGAGACTTTAAACACTGTTGCAACTTTAATGAACATTGAAGATAGAGCAACTTTTGCTTCTAAATTACAAGCAAATTTCACTACAATTTATTCAGGTGAAAATGTAAGTTCAGCGGAAGTTATTGACAATATTGCAAAACTTATCTAATTTTTTAAAAAAAGCAACAAATATTTTTATATTTTGTTGCTTTTTTACTTTATCACTACAGTCATCAGATCAAATTCAAGAGTATATTTTAGAAAATAGAGTTTATGAAGATAACTACTTTAAAAAACTTCTTCACTACAAAGGAAGTAGTAGCGAAATAGATTCAACTAACTTTTTTATATCAAAAAATGGAAAATATGATTTAAAAGAGGAGTTATTTGAAACTATAGATGCACTAAAAAGTGGCGAAAAAGATGTTTTGTGTAGATTTCCACTAAGAGTATCTTGGTTGGAAAAAACTATACCAAATTTAAAAGAGCAAATAAAATATTATGAGTGTAAAGAGTTAAATGAGTACAAAAAAGAGTTAGAGGCTAAACATATTACTTTGGTATTTCCAAGCTCTCATATAAACTCACCAGCATCTATGTATGGGCACACTTTTTTACAACTATCAAGCAAAAAAGATGCACCACTTTTATCAAATGCTTTAAACTATGCAGCAAAAACAGATGAGAAAAATGGTTTAGTTTTTGCTTTTAAAGGTGTTTTTGGGGGATATGAAGGGCAATACTCTATATTGCCATATTATGAGAAGTTAAAAACATATAACAATATTGAGCAAAGAGATGTTTGGGAGTATGATTTAAATTTTAATCAAGAAGAGATAGATGTTTTAGTTCTTCACGCATGGGAGTTAAAAGACTCATATGCTGATTATTTTTTCTTTAAAGAGAACTGCTCTTATGCTCTTTTGTGGCTTTTAGAAATTGCAAGACCATCTTTAGAGTTAACAGATAATTTTACTTTTAAAGCAATACCTCTTGATACTATTAAACTAGTTGAAAAAAATGGTTTAATAAGTGGTTCAAACTATAGATACTCAAATCTTAAAAAAATGAAATATATTTTAAATGAAAAGATAGAAAACAAAGATTTTATAGATGATTATATAAACAAAAATCTACCACTAAATGATAATTTATCATTTGATGATAAAATTTCATATCTTGATTTTAAAATAGCCTATACACAATATTTAAGAAGTGAAAAGGGTACAAAAAAAGATGAGTATGTAAAAAACTATTTAAATATTTTAAAACAAAGAAGCCAATACAATAAACCATCTTTTTTTGATATGCAAACTCCAACAAATCCTCTACAATCTCACGGTTCTGCAAGAGCTTCTTTATACTATGATACAAATGATAGTGTTAATTTTACAATTAAACCAGCCTATCATAATATTTACGATTTAGAAGATGGTTACTTGCAAGGTGCTTATATAGACTTTTTTGAGTTTAGTTTACAAAAGAAAAAAGATGAAGATATAAAAGTTGATAAGATAACACTTTTAAAAATAGAGTCATTCTCTCCTAGAGATAAAATTTTCAAGCCACTTACTTGGACTATAGATACAGGATATGAGAAGTTTATAGATGATAAAGACTCTTTTAAAATAAATCCTAGTTTTGGTGCTACTTTTGGAGAAGAGTATGGATTTTTATATACACTTTTAGATACTAATGCATATTTTCTTTCAGATAATCAAGACTACTCAATAGGTGCTAGAGTTGGAGCTGTTACAAACTACTTCAAAGATATAAAGCTAGGAGTTGATTATAGATATGCAAAATATGATAAAGGTTTTGAGAATAAAAAATTTGAAGCATTTTCTACAATAAAACTTATAAAAGATCTATCTTTGAGCTTAAAGTATCAAAACAATGATTTAGCATCAAAGCAAGATATTTTTAAATTTGGTTTAATGTTCTATTTTGTACCTTAATTAGGTTTTATAACCATATTCTTGCTTCCATTTGCTACATGATAAATTATAACACCATATTTTTTTGCATAATACTTTAAAAGTAAAGCTTGAAGTGTTGGTTCATGTGAAGGTGTAAACCAAGCGTTATTTGAAATCATAATCATATTTTTAACACCATTTAGATTTTCAAAAATCTTTTTATTTGTTCCTTCATAGCAAATAGCATTTCTAAACAAAGTATCTTTTATTAAAAAATCTGTTGGTTTATCGGCTTTTGAGTAATCACTAGCACCTCCATAAAACAAATTATTTATTAAATCAACAAAAAATTTAGGCAATGGAATCTCCTCTCCAAAAGGAACAAGCACAACTTTTTTTGCAACTTCAAATTGGTTTTTACTAAAAAAATATGAAGCATTGAAATATCCAAATTCATCTTTATAAATAGATCCAGCAATAATATCAATTTTGTTTGATAAATTTAGTAATCTATCCATTAAAATATGGTTTTCATTTAAAACTAAAGTAAAAATAGTTTCAGGAAGAACTACTACATCATAGTTGTTTTCTATTGCATAATCTATTTTTTCAAATATCTTTTTATTTATTTGTGCAAAATTCTCTTTTTGCCATCTTAAATCTTGGCTTATATTAAATTGGCTTAAATATATTTTTATATCACTATCTTCAACAATATGCTCTTTTTCAAAAATATTTAGTGCAAAAATCAAAGGTAAAATCGCAACTACTCTTAAATTTTTTAATCTAGCCTCTAAAACAATTAAACAAGCAATTAAAATAAGTGCAAAAGCCAAATAAGAGCTTGAGAAGTAAGAGTTTATAAAAACTAAATTTAGTTTTAACCAATCAAATCCAAAAGGTGCAAAAAATAGATACAAAAATATTAAAATAGCTTTTAAATATAGATTCTTAAATACTCCAAGAGCTAAAAATGACACTCCATATGATATAGCTAATCCAAAAATTATAATAGGAGCTAAATAGCTTAAATCATAGTATTGCAAACTAATAGCAAACCACCAAAACCAAAATATTCCTATGAAAAATCCAGAAAAAAACATAACAGCTCTTGAAGCTTTTAAAAGTAAAAAAACTCCTAAAACAGCAATAATAGAATCAACTATTTTAAGCTCAATATTAAAGTGTGCTAAATAGATAAAAGCACTTAAAAGTGTTGAAATAATCAAGCTCTCTATTATAATCTTTTTGCTAAAATATTGGGTTTTTAAAAAAAACATATCTGACTCTTACGTAAAAGGAAATTAAATGCAAGGTGATTTATTAACATCATTACTACCTTTGGTTGCACTATTTGCAATATTCTACTTCTTAATTATAAGACCACAACAAAAACAAGCTAAAGCTCATAAAGATATGATTGCGGCTCTTAAAAAAGGTGACAAGATTGTAACAAATGGTGGCTTAATGGTTGAGGTTGTAAAAGTTGAAGAGACATATTTTGTTGTAAAAAATAGTGATAACTCTGAGATGAAATTAGCAAAAGAGTTCGTAGCTAGACTTTTAGCTGAATAATTTTAGTTTTAAGATATGAGTTTTCATATCTTAAAATCTTTTAAGGATAAATATTGAAATTTTTAAATTTTAAACTAACAATTTTTTTAGTAGCTTTTATATTTGGAATTGTTTTTTCTTTTCCATCTTTGTTTCAAACAGAGTCTGGAAAAAAGGTAAATCTAGGACTTGATTTACAAGGTGGACTTCATATGCTTTTAGGTGTAAATACACATGAAGCAGTAACTTCAAAAATGAGATCTATAGCAACAGCTATAAAACACTTTACAGATGATGAAGAGGTTTTAATAGATGGATTAACTGTTGTAAATGACAATATTATTTTCTCTTTGTTGGATAAAGATGATGTTGCCAAAATGGATAAAATGCTTGAAGAGATAAAAGGTCTATCAATTACTAAAGATAATTTAGAGTATAAAGTAGAGCTAACACAAGAAGAGATAATTAAAACAAAAGATTACTCAGTTGCACAAGCTGTTGAGACTATTAGAAATAGACTTGATCAATTTGGACTTAGTGAACCAACTGTTTTAAGACAAGGTGAGAGTGATATTATTGTTCAACTTCCAGGAATTAAAACAGCAGAGCAAGAGAAAGATGCTAGAGAGTTAATCTCAAAACCAGCAAATCTTGAGCTTATGGCAATAGATGAAAATAGAGCAGATCAAGTTTATAAAATGACAAATAAAGAGGCATCTTTATATGGAGATATTATTTTAGAGGATACAAAAAATCCAAATATAAAATATCTTGTAAAAGAGATACCAATTTTAGATGGTAACCAAATTGTTGATGCTCAAGTTGCTTTTAATCAATCAAATCAACCAATTATTAACTTTACACTAAACTCAAGTGGAGCTAGAATTTTTGCAGATTTTACAGCAAAAAATGTAGGAAAAAGACTTGCAATTGTACTTGATGGAAAAGTTTACTCAGCGCCAAATATAAACGAAAGAATTGGTGGTGGAAGTGGACAAATTAGTGGTGGATTTACAGTACAAGAGGCTGGAAATGTTGCTATTGCACTAAGAAGTGGAGCATTACTTGCAAGTATTAATATGCTAGAGAAAAGAAGTGTTGGACCATCACTTGGAGCTGATAGTATAAAAGCATCTATGATTGCTTTAATATCTGGAACAGTTCTAATTTTTCTATTTATGGTGCTATATTATAGAAGAGCTGGAATGATTGCAAATATTGCTTTAATTGCAAATATATTTATTCTTTTAGCTGTAATTGCACTTTTTGGAGCAACATTAACACTTCCTGGAATGGCTGGTATTATTTTAACAATGGGTATGGCAATTGACTCAAATGTTATTATAAATGAAAGAATAAGAGAGGCTTTAAGAGCAGGAGCTAGTGTGCAAAAAGCTATTGAAGATGGTTACTCAAATGCACTAAGAGCTATTATTGATGCAAATGTTACAACACTTTTAGTTGCAATTGTTTTATATGCTTATGGAAGTGGAGCAATAAAAGGTTTTGCTGTAACTATTTCTATTGGAGTATTAACTTCAATGCTTACATCAATTGTTGGAACTCATGGTATTTATAAAGCACTTTTACCAAAGGTTTCAAAAGATAAAAATAATAAAAAATGGTTTGGAGTGGCATAATGGAAATTTTTAACAACAACAAAACATATAATTTTATGTCAAAAAAGATCTCATTTTTGGGATTATCAACTATATTAATAGTTGCTTCATTTGTTCTTTTATTTACAAAAGGTTTAAACTATGGAATTGATTTTTTAGGAGGTACTACTGTTCAAGTTAAATATGAACAAACTGCACCTCTTGATAAAATTAGAGAAGTTTTAAAGGATACAAGATATTCAAGTTCGAGTGTGACAGAGTTTGGAGCACAAAACGAGGTAATTATTAGATTTACAGGAAGTTCAAGTGATCTTACAAATGATATTAGTGATGATATGAATAAAATTTTAGTTCCAACAGGAGATTTTGAGATTAGAAAAATTGATATGGTTGGAGCAAAAGTTGGAGCAGAGCTTAGAGAAAAAGGTATTATGGCTCTATCTTTAGCCTTAGTTACACTATTAATTTATATTGCTATTAGATTTGAGTGGAGATTTGCTGTTGCTACAGTTATTGGACTTATTCATGATGTTATTATAACTTTAGGATTAATAAGTCTATTTAGCATAGATGTAAATCTTGATATGATAGCTGCAATTCTTACAGTTGTTGGATATACAATAAATGATAAGATTATTGTAAATGACAGAATAAGAGAGAATTTAACAAATGGTAAAGAGAAAGATTTAGATATTTTAATAAATAACTCAGTTAGTCAAACTCTGTCAAGAACGATTCTTACATCTTCAACAACACTTTTTGTTGTGGCTACAATGCTTCTATTTGGTGGAGAGATTATCTATCCATTCTCATTTACACTTTTTGTAGGAATTATAATTGGAACTTACTCTTCAATTTTTGTTGTTTCTCCATTTTTAAAATTCTTAGGATTTAAAATTGATAACTATAGAAGTAAAGAGGCTATTAAAGAGCAAAAAAGAAAAGAGAAAGAGAAGTTAAGAGCTATGTATGAACAAGGAAGAGTTTAACAAATGAAAAGATTAGTAGTAGTTTTTTTAATATTACTAATCACACTTTGTGCAGTAGTATATCTCTTCTTTTTAGAAAAAAATATCAATTTAAAAGATGAAAAAAAAGAGGAAGTTGTTGAAAAAAAAGTAGATACAACACCAAAGAATTCAACAATTAAAGAGAAAAGAGAGGCTATAAAAGAGGCTTTTGGTATTAAATAGAGTCTCTTTTTAGAAGTAAAAATATAAAATATGCACCAAATATATTTAAAGGTGATATAACAAAATTATATAAAATATCATCAAGAAATAGTGATAAAACAGCATTTAAAATATATAAAAACATTAAAAACTTCAATGTAGGATTAACAATCTTTGTTAATATTTCAAAATTTAAAACTTTAATCTTTTGTAAAACAATAACTATAAAAAATATATTAAAAATTATAGATATATATGCAAAATTGCTAAAGCCAATTGAAAGTGTATAGATTTGAAAAAATATTAAAAAAAGAAGAGTAGCTAAAGAGCCAAAACTAGCCAAATTTGATAAAGTTAGAATACTCTTTAAAAAGCAACAAGATGATTTTTTATCCTCTATTTCTAAAAAATCATCTTTCTTATTTTGCTTCATATTTAAAAATTAATTCATCTTTTTAAAGATTGATTCTAAATCCATATCCTCTTCAGATATTGGTTCACCTGTAGTTCTAAGCTCAAATACAACAACTCTTTTATCTTTTAAAGTTGACTCTTTATTGCTTCCATAACCACTTGAGAATAGTTTTTTAGGATTAACTTTATATTTAACAAGCTCTCTAATTACATTATTAGCTCTTGCAGTTGATAAATCAAGAGCATCTTTGTATTTAGAGTTTCTAACTTCACTATCCTCAGCATAACCCTTTACATTTACTTCTGTATCTTCAGGCATTGCTTGAATTAAAGTTGCAAGATTTTCTAAGAAATCTTTTGCAAATATAGAACTAGCTTCTGCTTTTCCACTATCAAAAACTAAATGAGCTGGAACACTTAAAACAGAACCATCTGGAAGCTCTATTAAATTTGCACCTTTATTTCTATTTTGTTCTGCTTCTTGTTGATTCTCTAGTGTATGAACAATAACTTTTCTACCCTCTACATTTTCAGGATCAGCTTGATCAGTCATAGCTTTCTCTTTTTTTGTCTCTTCTTCTATAATATTTGCAGTTGGAAAATTATAGATTTTTATAAACTCCTCTTTTAAAGCTTTTTGTTTCTCCATATTTATAGAAGCCAGTGCATAAAGTGCAATAAAAAGTGCAAGTAAAAGACTCAAAAAGTCAGCATAAGGCACGGCCCATTTTTCACCAGCTGGACACTCTACCTTTTTTTTCTTAGCCATTTATATCCTTAAAGAGGCATAGGAGTTACCATTTTTGTAAGCTTCAATTTAAGCTCACCTGGTGCATCTCCCCTTGCTATTGCTTTACAAGCTGCCAAAATCAAGTATTGCTCTTTTATTACTAAATGCCCTTTTGCTTTTAATTTAACTCCCCAAGGTCCTAAGAAAATATAAGATCCAGCAATTCCCATAACAGTTGCTGTAAATGCTCCAGCAATTCCAGCTGCCATTGCTGGTGGATTGTCAAGTTGTTGAAGAGCAAGAATAAGACCAAAAACAGCCCCAACAAGACCAATTGTAGGTGAAGTTTCACCTGCATGAAGCCAAAAGTGACTAGCCCCGTGATAATACTCTTCAGTAGCTTCAATAACAGGTTCTAGTTGCTCCTCTAGTTGCTCCTCTTTACTACCATCAACAACCATACTTAAAGCCTCTTTTAAAAATGCGTGGTCAATATTTTGAATATCTTTTTCTAATGCTAAAACACCCTGTTTTTTTACAGTAATTGCATATTCAACAAGCTCATCAATTCTAGCTTCAAAATTTACAGGAGATTTTTTAAATATTGTTTTAAACTCCTTAAATGCAGCCTTTACCAAAGAACTTTCAGTAGCTGTAACAGCAGCTAACATAGCAGTTGGAATAACAATTATAAAAGATGCTATATGAAGAACTCCAGCAGGATTTCCACCCTCAAGAGTAACCCCAACAGAGATAGAAGTTAAAGCTCCTATTAAACCAATTAGTACAGATAAATCCATTTATTTTCCT
>NZ_JBAZAH010000016.1:0-32759 GCF_041672065.1 Aliarcobacter sp.
TAAATGTTGCTTTACCATATCAAGATTTAACAATTATGGATGCTTGTACAAAATGTAAAGTTGATTATGTTGATACAGCAAATTATGAACATCCAGATGAAGCAAAGTTTGAATATAAACTTCAATGGGAAAGAGATGCTCAATTTAAAGAAGCTGGAATTATGGCACTTTTAGGCTCAGGATTTGACCCAGGTGTTACAGGAGTATTTTGTGCATATGCAGAACAAAATCTTTTTGATGAGATTCACTATATAGATATTATGGATTGTAATGCAGGTGATCATGGTTATGCTTTTGCTACAAACTTTAATCCAGAAATAAATCTTAGAGAAGTAAGTGCAAATGGAAGATATTGGGAAAATGGAGAGTGGATTGAGACAAAACCACTTGAAATTAGAGTTGATCATGACTATCCAGAAATTGGAGTAAAGGCTTCATACTTACTTTATCACGAAGAGTTAGAGTCATTATCTAAAAATATTAAAGGTTTAAAAAGAATTAGATTTTTTATGACTTTTGGAGACTCTTATATTCAACATATGAATTGTTTACAAAATGTTGGAATGTTAGGAATTGAGCCAGTAGAACACCAAGGACAAAAAATCATTCCAATAGAGTTTTTAAAAACTTTATTACCAGATCCTGCATCTTTAGGTCCTAGAACTGTTGGAAAAACAAATATTGGATGTATTATTGAAGGAATTAAAGATGGAAAACCAAGAAAAGTCTACATCTACAATGTTTGTGATCATCAAGAGTGCTATAGAGAAACTGGGGCACAAGCAGTTTCTTATACAACAGGAGTTCCTGCAATGATTGGTTCAAAACTTTTATATAAAGGTGTTTGGAAAAACAAAGGTGTATTTAATATAGAAGAGTTTGATGCAAAACCATTTATGGATGAGCTAATGACTCAAGGTCTTCCTTGGAAAATACTTGAACTTGATGTGAAATAGTTATGAATAAAAATTATGAAGTAGTTGATAGCTTTGAAAAGCTTCCAAGCCCAGCTTATGTTTGTGAAGAGGAACTTTTAGAAAAAAATTTAAAACTTTTAAAAAGAGTTCAAGATGAAACAGGAGTTAAAATTCTTTTAGCTTTAAAAGGTTTTGCTATGCATTCAACTTTTGATTTATGTAAAAAATATCTTAAAGGTTGTTGTGCTTCTGGTCTTCATGAAGCACTTTTAGCGAAAGAGGAGTTTGGAAAAGAAGTTCATACATATAGTCCAGCTTTTAAAGATGAAGAGATAGATGAAATTATATCTATCTCAAATCATTTAATATTTAACTCATTTAATCAGTTAAAAAGATATAAAGATAAAGCTTTTAAAAAAGTATCTTTAGGAGTGAGATTAAATCCTGAGTATTCAAGTGTTGAAGTAGATTTATATAATCCTTGTGCTCCAAATTCAAGACTTGGTATTACAAAAGCAAATTTTGATGAATCACAACTACAATATCTAGAAGGGTTCCATTTTCACGCACTTTGTGAACAAAATGTAGATGCTTTAAAGGGTGCTTTAACAAATTTTGAAAAAAATTTCTCTCAATATTTTTCTCAATTAAAATGGGTAAATTTTGGAGGAGGTCATCATATTACAAGAGCTGATTATGATGTTGAGGGATTGATTAATCTTTTAAAAGATTTTAAATCAAGATATCCTCATCTTGAAGTTTATATGGAACCAGGTGAAGCAGTTGGTTGGCAAACTGGTTATTTAGTGGCAACTGTGCTTGATATTGTTAATAATGGAATGGATTTAGCAATTCTTGATACAAGCGCAGAAGCTCATATGCCTGATACTCTTGCTATGCCATATCGTGCAATGATTAGAAATAGTGCAGTAGCATTTGAGAAAAAATATACATATAGATTAGGTGGAAATACTTGTTTGGCTGGAGATATTATTGGAGATTACTCTTTTGATGAACCTTTAAAAGTGGGTGATAAGATAATTTTAGAAGATATGATTCATTATACAATGGTAAAAACAACCACTTTTAATGGTATAAAATTACCATCAATTGTTATAAAAACTAAAGATAATAATTATAAAATTATAAAAAACTTTGGATATAATGATTACAAATCAAGATTATCTTGATAAAATTACATAGGGAGAACGTATATGGGACACGATAGAAGCTTAGTTAGACACGCATTTGAGGATGATAATTCAGAGATTGATACAAAAGATGATATTCCTCATGGAGTGGATAAAACTAGACCTAGAAAAAAGTTAAAAGAGAAAGTTCAAGATGGTGAAACAAAAGTTCAAGTTTGGATAAAAAAAGATACATTAGAGTATCAAAAACAACTTACACTTTTGCAAATTGAGCTATTGAAACTTCAAAATTATGTTAAAGAAAAAGGTTTAAAAGTATTGGTAATCTTTGAAGGTAGAGATGCTGCTGGAAAAGGTGGAACAATAAAAAGAATAACAGAGCACTTAAATCCAAGAGGAGCAAGAGTTGTTGCTTTAGAGAAACCAAGTGATGTTGAAAAAACACAATGGTATTTTCAAAGATATGTACAGCATCTTCCAAGTGCTGGAGAGATAGTTTTATTTGATAGAAGTTGGTACAATAGAGCAGGAGTTGAACCTGTTATGGGATTTTGCACAAAAGATGAACATTTGCAATTTTTAAAAGATGTTCCAGAGTTTGAAAAAATGCTTGTTGAATCAGGGGTTATATTATTTAAGTTTTATTTTTCTGTTTCAAAATCAGAACAAGAAAAAAGATTAAAAAAAAGAGATAGTGACCCATTAAAACAGTATAAATTATCTCCAATGGATAAAGAGGCCCAAAAAGTTTGGGATAAGTATACAGTTGCAAAATACTCTATGTTAAGAGCTTCTCATACTCCTGTTGCTCCTTGGACAATTGTAAAGAGTGATAATAAGAAAAAAGCTAGATTAAATTGTATTAGACATATTTTAAATGCACTATCTTATGATAAAAAAACTAAAGATGATAATATTTTAAAAATTGATAGAAAAATTATTTTAAATGGTGCAGTAGAGATAGAAAATATGGAGTTTAATCAAGAAGTTTCAAAAGGAAATAGATGAATTTAAGTGATTTTGACTTAACAAGTTATAGTGGATTATATATATCAAAAGATTCTCATCCAAAGTTTGGAAAGAAATATATTGCTAGATTTCAGTATGATAAAAAAAGATATGTCAAAGTATTGGGTTATGAAAAAAGAGATAAACTTACTCTTGATGGTGCAAACAGACTTATGGAAAACTTTAAAGATTCGATATTAAAAGATGTTAAGCAAAATATAAAAATAACTCAAAAAGCAACGAAAGATAACTCTTCTGTAAATACAAACAGTTTTAGTGAAGAGATTAAAAAATTAAAAGAAGAGAATGAATTTTTTAAATCTATTTTAAAAAATTATAAATCAATACAACCTGAAATTTTAGAAGAGGGTATTCAAAAAATCTATGATTTACAAGAGTTAAAACCATATCAAATTGAGTTAATTAAACTTCAAGATTGGCTTGAAAAAGAGAATAAAAGAATGATTATTATCTTTGAAGGAAGAGATGCTTCTGGAAAAGGTGGGGCTATTAGAAGAATAACTAGATATATGAATAATAAACACTATAGGGTTGTAGCTCTTGGTAAACCAACAGAGACTCAAAGAAATCAGTGGTTTATGCAAAAATATATTGAACATTTTCCAACTGGTGGAGAGATAGTATTATTTGATAGAAGTTGGTACAATCGTGCAATGGTTGAGCCAGTTTTTGGATTTTGTACACCCGAAGAGCATGAGATTTTTATGGAAGATATTGTGAATTTTGAGCAAGATTTAGTAAGACAAGGAATGATTTTAATCAAACTTTATTTTTCTGTTTCAAAAGAGGAACAAAAAAGAAGATTTGATAGAAGAATTAATGATCCATTAAGACAGTGGAAATTCTCTGAAGTTGATATGCAAGCTCAAGATTTATGGGATGAGTTTAGTGAGAAAAAATATGAAATGCTAAGACGAACTACTTCAAGAAGTGCACCATGGCATATTGTAAGAAGCGATAATAAACATCTATCAAGAATTGAAGCTTTAAAAATTATATTAAACTCTGTTGATTATGATGGAAGAAATTATGCTTTAAATTTTGAACCAAATGAAGAGGTAAATATATCTGTTCAAAAAGAGTTACTTCAAATGAGAAAGACAAAAGATTATTAATCTCTTTTGTCTTTGCTATTTTTACCTTAATAAAAACCTTATAAACTTTTAGATAAAATATTTGCTAAATTTAAAAATTCGGAGTAAATTTAATGGAATTTAAAACAAATAGAGTTGATGAAGCAAATATTGAGATAGTTGCTACATTAAAAAAAGAGAACATTGAAAAAAAACTTGATAAGGTTGCTACACAAGCAGCTAAAACTATGAATATTCAAGGATTTAGAAAAGGAAAAGTTCCTGTTGCAGTTGTAAAACAAAGATATGCTGATAAACTTTTAGAAGATGCTGAAGGTGAAGCTATTCGAGATGTTTTAAATAGTGGATTAAAAGAGCTTAATGTTAAAAATGAAGATCTAATCGGAGAGCCTACAATTTCAAAATTTGATAAAAAAGATAATGGAGATATTGAAGTTGAAATATCAGTTGCTACAAAACCAAATATTGATTTAGGTGATTACAAAAAACTATTACCAGATGTTAAAGCTATTGAGATTGATGCTAAAAAAATTGATGAAAGAATAGAAGAGATTGCAAGCCAATCAGCACCTTTGACAAAAATTGCAAGAAAAAGAGCAGTAAAAGATGGTGATTTTGCAGTTATTGATTTTGAAGGATTTGTAGATGGTGTTGCATTTGAAGGTGGAAAAGCTGAAAAGTATCCATTACAAGTAGGAACAGGTTCATTTATTCCAGGATTTGAAGATCAAGTTATTGGTATGAAATATGAAGAAGAGAAAGATGTAGTTGTAACTTTCCCAAAAGAGTATCAAGCAAAAGATTTAGCTGGTAAAGAGGCTGTATTTAAAGTAAAACTTCACGAAATTCAAGAGAGAAAAGCTGGTGAAATTACTGATGAGTTTGCTAAACAAATGCTTCCAAATGAAAAAGATGCAACAGTTGATACTTTAAGAGATAGAATAAAAGAGCAGATGGTTGCTGGTGAAAAAGCTACTTACTATAGAGAAGATTTAAAACCAAAGTTTATTGAAAATTTAGTAAAAAATATTAATTTTGCACTACCTAAAACTGTTGTTGAGCAAGAGATTAATTTTGCACTTAATAATAAAATAAGAAGTTTTACAGAAGAGCAAATCAATGAGTTAAAAGAAGATGCTTCTAAAATTGAAAAAATAAGAGAAGAGTTAAAAGAAGATGCTGTTAATTCTGTAAAAGCAACATTTATTGTTGATGCTTTAGCAAAAGCTGAAAAAGTTGAAGTAAATGATCAAGAAGTTACACAAATTTTATATTTTGAAGCTTTACAAATGGGACAAAATCCACAAGAGTTAATTAAGCAATATCAACAAGCTGGGTATTTACCTGCTATTAAAATGTCAATGATAGAAGAGAAAGTTCTTGCTAAACTTTTTGATGAGAAAGCAAAATAATTTTTAGGATAAATGATGAGTTATATACCATATGTAGTTGAGAAAACTGGTCGAGGTGAACGAAGTTATGATATTTATTCACGACTTTTAAAAGATAGAATCATCATGCTTAGTGGAGAGATAAATGATGCAGTATCTTCAACAGTTGTTGCACAACTTCTTTTCTTAGAAGCTGAAGATCCAGAAAAAGATATATATTTATATATAAACTCTCCAGGTGGAGTTGTGACAAGTGGAATGTCAATATTTGATACTATGAACTACATAAAACCAGATGTTTGTACTATTTGTATTGGTCAAGCTGCATCTATGGGAGCTTTTTTACTTAGTTCAGGAACAAAAGGTAAAAGATACTCTCTACCAAATTCAAGAATTATGATTCATCAACCACTTGGTGGCGCACGTGGTCAGGCAACTGATATTCAAATTCAAGCACGAGAAATTCAAAGATTAAAAGATACTTTGAACTCTATATTGGCTTCTCAAACTGGTCAAGATGTTAAAACTATTGAAAAAGATACAGATAGAGATAATTTTATGAGTGCTCAAGAAGCTTGTGATTATGGACTTGTTGATAAAGTTATTGAAAGACACAATTAAGAGATATAGATGATTAGAGAGATAATTACATATCCAAATAAATTACTTCGAACAAAATCAAAGGATGTAGTGAAGTTTGATAGCGAACTTCACACTCTTTTAGATGATATGTATGAAACGATGATGAATGCTTCTGGAGTTGGACTTGCTGCTATTCAAGTTGCTGTTCCTTTAAATGTTCTTATAATAAACCTTCCAAATCAAGATGATGTACAAGATAAAAATGATTTAATAGAGGCTATAAATCCAGTAATTACTCATAAAGATGGAGTTCAAGTTTATCAAGAGGGATGCTTAAGTGTTCCTGGATTTTATGAAGATATTACCAGAGCAAAGCATATTATTGTTGAGTATTTTAATAGATTTGGAGAAAAACAAGTTATGGAGTGCGAAGATTTTTTAGCTGTTGCTTGGCAACATGAGATGGAGCACTTATCTGGGCATGTTTTTATAGAAAATTTATCTTTTATAAAAAGACAAAAATTTGAAAAAGAGTATAAAAATAGAAAAAAGACTAAAAAATAGTTAACTATTTTTATAATCTTTTACTTATAATATTTAATATTAAAATTAATAAAAAACTATTCATAAAAATCCAAACAGACCAGAAAAAAAACTTTTCAAATAGTGTTACAAAAACATCTTTAAAATTTATCGGACAAGATTTATATGCTAAATAAATTGCTAAAATAGTTGCTGCTATAAAACTATAAATATTTATTTGAGTAAAAATAACAGTAAAAATTGAGAAAAATGGAGCAAAAATAGTTAAAGCAAAAAATCTTCCATAATTTTTTCTTCTCTTTTCACCATTAAAATAACCAACTGTATATTTGCAATTTGGGCAAATTGTACCCATTTGTGATAAGATTTCATTTCCACAATCTGGACAATTTATCATCTCTGACATAAAAATTCCTATTTTTGTTGAAATTATATCTTAGTAATATTAAATTAACTTACTCTTGTTTTATAAGCTCTTCATAAATTTTTGACATTTTTTCAATCTCATCTCTTGAAGCTTTTCTTCTACAAGATAGATAACCTTTTGTTCCATCGCATGAAATAAATGGATAAACAGTTGCAAAAACCCAATAAAAGTCACCATTTTTTGTAGCATTTTTTACATAACCTGTCCAAATATTACCTTTTTTAACTGTTTCCCAAAGATCTTTAAATGCAACTTTTGGCATATCTTTATGTCTTACAACATTATGAGGTTTTCCAATTAGTTCTTCAATTTCATACTCAGCAATAGTGCAAAAATCTCTGTTTGCAAATCGTATAACACCTTTTTCATCAGTTTCACTAACTAAAAACGCATAATCATCTAAAATTTTCTCTTTATTGCTCATAGATTATCCTTTAAAACTTTTTACTCTTAGCATCTTCTAATGCTTCAGCTGCCATTTGCGAAACTACATTTGATATATCATTTATAAGTATTGTCTCTTTTTCATTCTCTTTTGATATTTGATCTAAAATAGTAATAGTTTCATTAACTTGATTAATTCCGACCATTTGCTCATTTGCTGCATCACTTACGCTTTGAATAATTTTTAAAGTTTGTGATATATGAGAATGTAGAGCTTTATATCCATCTTGCATTTTGCTAGATATTGATTTTCCTTCATAGGCTTTTGAATTAGCTAATTCAACTAGATTTTTTATATCATTTGCTGCTTCTGCACTTTTATTTGCTAGATTTCTCACCTCACCAGCAACAACTGCAAAACCTTTTCCAGCTTCTCCAGCAGTTGCCGCTTCAACTGCAGCGTTTAGGCTTAAAATATTTGTTTGAAATGCTATTTGATCAATAATTGTAATTGCTTCGTTTATAGCTGTAACTTTAGCATTTATCTCATCCATAGATAGAGTTGTTTGGTTTGCAAGTTTATAACCATCTTCAACGGCTTGTTTTACAATTTCTGCTAGATTTGACATCTCATTAGTATTTTTAGAGTTATTTTTTGTAATTTCTGAAATTGTTTGTACAGCTACTGTTGTCTCTCTTAAACTCTCAATCTGTTTTGTAATTTTTGAACTTAAATTCTCAAGTGAGTTTTTTAATGTTTGTGAATTATTTTCTAATACATTTCCATCTTCAAGCCCATTTTTAGCTTGAGTTGCTAAAGTATTTCCCAAACTATTAACACCCTCCATAACTTGTAATAAGTTCGATGGATTTGATATTTGCTTACTAATTTTTAGTCTATCTTTATAATCATTTAAACTATAAGATTTAAGAACTTTTTCAATATCTTTCATATAAGTTTCTAAGTCATCAATAGCTTCATTAATTGTATTTTTCAATGTATTAATCATAGGATTAGAACTATCTGATTTTACTCTACAACTAAATATACCCTTTCTTAATTTATCAAAAGTTAAAACACTCTCTCCAATAACTCTCATATCAATTTTAAATTTATTATCAAACTCATCAATTGCACTATTTATATCTTTTGTCATTGTTGAGAATTCGCAATCACCTTTTATCTCTCGTTTATCAATTCTATTTTGTTTATATGTAATAAAATTTATAAACTCTCTAAAGTGCATAGAAAACTCTTTTATTCTGTTTGTGATTCCTTTTGCAATAAAGAAAAATATAAAAAGTTGTAAAATAATAATTAAAGCACCAAGAAGGACAATTTTATAAAAGAACTCAAAATATATATCTTCTAAATAGTCCTCTTTGTTTATACCTGGAACCAGCCACATTTCCCACTCAGGAATGTATTTGTAATATATGATTTTATCTTGATTTGTTACATCTGTGTAATACTCTATTATGCCACTTCCTTCATTACTTGAAGTTATTGTTTTAATAAAATCTAAAGATGATAGGTTTTTCCCTTCAATAGTTGGATGTATTGTAATATTTCCATCTTTATCTACAAAATATATATAACCACTTTTACCAATTTTTATCGCTTTTATAGCATTTTTAAACTCATCTTTTTCATAACCTTTTGGATCATTTTTTGCATATAAAGAGCTTAAAGAGTATATTGATTCACCAAGAGTTTCTAAATCTTTATTAATGATAAGTTCAATATTTTTTTTAGCAATAAAAAATGAGGTAGAAATTATAAAAACCAAAGTTATTATGTTAAAAAACATAGTCAAAAAAAGCTTCTTACTTGTAGACATATTTTCCCCTTTAGCCCAAATTAAGATTTAGGTGTAAATTCTATCATAAAAAATACATTTTTGCATTATTTATTTAAATATTGTAAAATCAAAAAAATCTTAAAGAGGCTATAATGAAAGTTATAAAATCTGCAACACTATCTTCAATTGATGCAACTGTAGTTGATGTTGAATCAACATTTACAAGAGGAATGCCAAGTTTTACAATAGTAGGAATGGTAAGTGCAAGTATAAATGAGTCAAAAGATAGAGTTAAATCTTCACTTTTAACAAATGATTATAAATTTCCTCCTCTAAAAATAACAATTAACCTCTCACCATCTGAATTGAGTAAAAAGGGAACGCATTTTGATTTAGCAATAGCTTTACAAGTTGCACTTTTTAATGAAACAAAGCTATTTTTTGATGATATATTTTTCTTTGGAGAGTTAGCACTTGATGGTAAAATAAAAGATACAAATCACATATTTGCAATAGTATTGTCATTAGCAAAACAAGGAGAGCTAAAAAAAGTTGCTGTTTGTAAAGAGAGTGCAAAAAAGTTGGCAAATATTCCAAATATTGAGATTTTTGTTGTTGATAATTTAAATGATGCTATAAATTTTGTAAAAAGTGATAAAAAAGAGCAATTTTTATATCAAAATGAGATTTTAGCATATAAAAAAATTATTATAAATGATGAAACTTACTACTATGATGAGAGCTATTTAAATGATTTTAGTGATATTTTAGGTCAAGATATGGCTAAGTATGCAGCTATTATTTGTGCTGCTGGGAATCACAATTTTATTATGGAGGGAAGTCCTGGTTGTGGTAAATCTATGATTGCAAAAAGGTTACAGTATATTTTAACTCCTATGAGTTTAGAAGAGATTTTAGAGAAAGCAAAACTTCAAGCTCTTGATATGCTTGAAGTTGATTTTAAACCAATAAGAGCCTTTAGAAATCCTCATCACACTGCAACAAAATCTTCAATTTTGGGCGGTTCAAACTCTATGGGAGAAGTGGCTCTTAGCAACAATGGTATTTTATTTTTTGATGAATTACCACACTTTCCAAATCATATTTTAGAAGCATTAAGAGAGCCACTTGAGGATAATAAAATATTAATATCAAGGGTAAATAATAAAATAGTTTATGAGACAAAGTTTATATTTGTAGCAGCACTTAATCCTTGTCCTTGTGGAAATTTACTTTCAAGTGTAAAAGAGTGCAGATGCAATAGCTTAGAGATACAAAGATATAAAAATAGGCTTAGCGAGCCATTTTTGGATAGGATTGATCTATATTTAGTTATGAATGATAGTTTTAATGATAATAAAAATATTGTAAGCTCTAAAGAGCTTCATGAAAGTGTTATAAATGCTTTTATTAAACAAAAGCAAAGAGGACAAAAAGAGTTAAATGGAAAGCTTAGTGATGAGGATATAAAAAAATATTGTATTTTAGATGATGAGAGTAAGCAAATACTTGAAAAAGCAAGAATTAACTACTGCTTATCTTTTAGAAGTATAAATAAAGTTTTAAAAGTGGCAAGAACTATTGCTGATATAAATAATAATGAACTTATTACTAAAAGTGATTTATTAAAAAGTTTAAATTTTAGAAGAAGGTAGTTATAAATGGAGTTTTTCTTAATTTTGAAATTAAAATTATGTTACTATTATAACTATTTATTAAAAAAGGCAAATTAATGACAAAATGCGGATACGTTTCAGTTGTAGGAAGACCAAATGCAGGTAAAAGTTCACTTTTAAACTGGCTTGTTGGTGAAAAGATTGCTATGGTTTCACACAAAGCAAATGCAACTAGAAAAAGATCAAATATTATAGTTATGCATGAAGATGACCAGATTGTTTTTGTAGATACTCCAGGAATTCATGAGACAGAAAAACTTTTAAACAAATTTATGCTTGATGAAGCACTAAAAGCTATTGGAGATTGTGATTTAATACTTTTTTTAGCTCCAGTAACTGATAGTTTAAAATATTATGAAGATTTTTTAGAGAAAAATAAAAAAAATACAAAACATATTTTACTTCTTACAAAAATAGATTTTGTAAATAATGAAGAGCTTATGAGCAAACTTAAAGAGTATGAAAAATATAGTGATAAATATGAGGCAATTATTCCAATATCTATAAAAAAAGCTACTAAAAAATCTGATATTTTAGATGAGGTTGTAAAATATTTACCAGTTCATCCATATTTATTTGATCCAGAGATTATCACAACAGAACATTTAAGAGATATATACAAAGAGTTTATTAGAGAGGCTATCTTTGAAAATATTAGTGATGAGATTCCTTATGAAGCTGATGTTATGATAAATAAAATTGAAGAGAAACCAAATGTTGATGTAATAAAAGCAAAAATTATTGTTCAAAAAGATAGCCAAAAAGGTATGATTATTGGGCAAAATGCAACAGCAATCAAAAGAATTGGGAAAGCTTCAAGATTAAAAATTGAAAAACTTAGTGGTAAAAAATGTTTTCTTGAGTTATTTGTTAGTGTAAAGAAAAATTGGACAAAAAATAAAGATGCTTTAAAATCTATGGGGTATGAATTCGATAGTTAAACTTATTTTTTAAGGGGGTTTAAATTGTCTTTTATCGCAACAGTTTTAGATATAACTATTGTTGATTTTGAGGTAAAAGAGAAGATAAATGATAATTTTCTAAAAGATTATATATCAACAAATTTAAACCTAAAAAATATAAAAATTGAAAAAAATCAGAAAATTTATATAAATTTTGTCGAAAAAACAAAAGAGTATCAACTCTTTATTATGGATAAATCTTTTAAATATTTTGAGTATGAGATTATAAAAGAGATAAAGGAGTTCGATTTTATTGGATTTTCTTTATTTATTTGCGAGAATTTTTTTGTAATTTTTAAAGATAAAAAACTATACTACCTTCAAAAAATAAATCAAAAAATTGAAAACTCTGAACTTTTAACATTTTTAGATAAAAAATTTAATATAGATTTTAAATATATAAAAAATTTATCAAAAGATGATTTAAAAATCCTAGAAGATGATTTTTTAAGAAAATCAAAAAAGAGCTATAAACAGGAGTTAAAAAGAGTCAATTTATCAAAAGATTTTAGTTTTTATCTTTTTGTTTTATATATTTTTATTTTTACAATTTTTTCAATAAGTTATTTTAAAAATGAGTATGAAAAAAATTTTGCTTTAAAAAATATAGATCCAAATATGATATTAAAAAATCATGAGTTTGTTAGTTTTGAAGATAGATTTTATAAAACTTTAAAAGATGCAAACTCTACCTTTGTTGATATTATTATTTTTGATTATAAAACAGATTTTGCAAAAATTGTTGTTGAATCTCCAAATAAAGATAATATTAATAATTTTTTAAATAGTTTTAACAAAATAGAGCAAAGTTCAATAAATTTTTTAGATGATAAAGATATCTTTAGGGCAAAAATAGATGTTAAATTATCTAAATAATAGCTTCATTAATAGCAAAATAAAAACAAAAACACAGCTAGTATTACTTCCTATTTTAATATTTTTTTTAATATTTGCTATTTTTAATAATGTTGTTTTTAAAAATAGTTTAGAAGATAAAGATTCTAAAATTTATGATATTTTAAATAAGAAAAATAGTACACCATTAATAGAGATATCGAAACAAATTGGCGAAATAGCAAATGAAAATAAGGTTTTTATTCAAAAAATAGAGAATTTTAAAGATGAGATTAGAGTGGTTGCAAAATCATCAAAAAATAGTTTGATTAAGTTTTTAATAGATATTGAAAAATTTAATGACTTCTCAAATATAAGTAGTTTTAGTCTAAAAAAAATTAAATCTGATGACTATTTTTTTGATTTAAATATAGATTTTTCAAAATATTATATAAAAAATAAACAAAATATTATAAGAGATTTAATTTTAGAAAAAAGCGATAAAAAGGATTTAAAAAGTAAGATACCAAATCTTACTGCGATTGTTGGAAACTTTGTTTTAATAGATAATATTTGGATAGAAAATGATAGTTTTTATAAACATTTTAGAGTAAAAATTTCAGATAACAATAGTGTTTTATTGGAGTTTGAAAATCAAAAATTAGAACTAAAGGTGCATCAATATGACTCTTTTAAAAACTAAAATAGATTTTTCAATATTTACTAAATATGGTGTTGAATTTTTCTTAAAAAATGAGATAGTACCAATTTATGAAGATGGTATATCTTTGACTTTGGCTGTTTGTGAAGATTTTGATATTTTAAATTTTAAACATAATTTTGTAAAACATATAAATTTTAAAAAATTTGAAAAAAGAGAGATTTTGTTTCTACTATTAGATATTGAAATAAAAATATCACTTTATGAAAAAGCAAGAAATGCATTAAAATTAAATAGTGAAAATCTATCAACTGCTAGTTTTTTGGATAGTTTGATTCTATTTTCAATAGAGAAAAGAGCTAGTGATATACATATTGAATCTTATGAAAATTTGACACTTTTTAAGTTTAGAATTGATGGAAAATTGAATATATTTTTTAGTTTTTCGATTGAATTTTTTAAAATAATTTCCTCTTATATAAAATTAATTTGTAATCTTGATATGACACAAACACGCTTGCCACTAGATGGCCGCTTCTCAAGAGTTATAGAGAATAAAAAGTATGATTTTAGATTCTCTTCTATGCCAACTATTGATGCTGAATCAATAGTTTTAAGAATTTTGGATAATAAAAATATAGATAAATCACTACAAACTTTGGGTTTTAGCCAAAATATTTATGATAGTTTAAAAAATATATTAAAATTAAAATCAGGACTTATATTAATTAGTGGACCAACAGGAAGTGGAAAAACTACAACTTTATACTCAATTTTAAAAGAGTTAAATAGTGAAGATAAGAAGATAATCACAGTTGAAGATCCAGTTGAGTATAAAATCCCTTCAATCAATCAAATATCAGTAGATAATAAGTTAGGGCTTAGTTTTGAACTTGTTTTGAAAAATATTTTAAGACAAGATCCAGATATTATCTTTATTGGTGAAATTAGAGATAAGTTTTCTCTTGATATTGCTCTTCAAGCTTCACTTACAGGTCATTTAGTTCTTGCTAGTATTCACTCAAATAGTTCATTAGAAACTATTACAAGACTACTTGATTTACAAGCAGATCCTTATTTGATTTCAACATCACTTAAAGCTTCACTAGCTCAAAGATTGGTTTTGAGTTTTTGTAAATATTGCCAAGCACAAGGTTGCAAAAAGTGTAACTACACAAAGTTTTATGAAAGAGTTTGTATAGCAGAACTTCTACTTGTAGATGAGATAATCGCATCTTTAATTTTTAAAAAAGCAAGCAGCCAAGAGTTTTGGCAATATTTAAAAACTATAAATTATAAAACAATGCTTGATGATGGACTTTTAAAAGTAAAAAATAGTGAAACATCTATTGAAGAGCTTGAAAAACTGGTATGTATAAATGAAAAAATATAACATAACATATCAAAAAAATGGTGAAATAAAAAATCAAATTGTAACAGATATTGAACTTGAATTAATAAAAAAAGAGTTTGATATATTAACTATAAAAGCAAAAAAATCAATATTTGAAATTAAATTTAAAAATAGGGTTAGAGTTCCTAAAAAAGAGCTTTTATTAATCTTTTTTGAGTTAAATTTAATGCTTGAATCAAATATAAATGTAAGTGATGCAATAGATATTTTAATAAAATCAAAAAAGAATAAAAAAACTCAAAAATTTTTACAAGCTATGAATTATGCACTCTCAAACTCTATGCCAATTTCTGAAGTATTAGATGAATTTGTAATAGAAGATTTTGTTAAAGATTTTTTAAATATCTCTCAAAATAGCTCAAATTTAGCTAGAAATGTAGATGCTATTTATCATCTTTTAAAAGAGCAAGATAGTATTAAAAAGAGTTTTTATAAAGCCTTAGGCTATCCAATTTTTCTATTTTTTACATTTTTAGCTTCTTTGTTTATTATTTTTAGTTTTGTTATTCCAAGTTTTAAATCTATTTTTCAAAATCAAATAGAGAATCTTCCACAAAGCACAAAAATATTATTAAATATGGAGATATTTTTTAAAGAGTATTCTCTAATTTTTATTATAATTGTTTCCTTTTTGATACTTTTTTTAATTTTTTTATATAAAATTAGTAAGAAATTTGAGTATTTCTTAGATTATATATTTATTAAATATATTCCAATATTTTCAATAGTTTTAAGAAATTTACAGCTGTATAAACTTTTTTTAGTAGTGGATATTATGCAAAAATCAAAGTATGAATTTCACAAAGCTTTTTTAAATAGTAAGCTTTTAGTAAAGAATAAATATTTATTGGATAAAATCCGCGTAATTGATAGTTTGCTAGAAAATGGAAAGAGTATTTGCTTTGCTTTTAAAGATGTAAATATTTTTGATGATATTATTTTAAATCTGCTAAATACAGGTGAAGTTACAAATAGTTTAGAGATTGTTGTTCCTGAGATAAAAAATATATATAAACATAGATTTGAAAATAGTGTAAATCTTATGATTTCCATAATCCAGC
This sequence comes from Aliarcobacter sp., assembly GCF_041672065.1. Lineage (NCBI taxonomy): Bacteria > Pseudomonadati > Campylobacterota > Epsilonproteobacteria > Campylobacterales > Arcobacteraceae > Aliarcobacter > Aliarcobacter sp. The sequence continues at coordinate 15,929 of NZ_JBAZAH010000016.1, forward strand.
CACTATTTTTACTAATAATTGCTAGTATGATTTTATTTATAGTATTAGCAATATTTACACCTATTTGGGAAATGGGAAGTTTAATAAAATAAAAAGGACTCTAATGATTAGTTGTTATGTAAAAAAAGGCAATAGATTAAGTGTAATTCAAGGTTTAGAGTTTTTAGAAAATATTGAAGATAGAAAGAGTGTTATTTGGATAGATATGTTTTCTCCAACTTTGCAAGAGGTAAAAGCTGTTGAAAATATTTTTACTATAGAGTTTCCTACAAAACAAGAGAGTGAGGAGATTGAGCTAAGTTCTAGGTATTGGGAAGAAGCAAATAGAATAGAGATAAATAGTTATTTTCTTATAAATGACAAAAAAGATCCAGTAAATGAGACGGTTTCTTTTATTTTACAAGATGATTTGTTAATAAGTGTTAGATATAAAAAATTAGCAAGTTTTGATGCTTCAATTAAAAAACTTCTAGCAAGTCCAAGAGAGTATAGAACAGGTTACTCTATTTTTTCTCAAATTATTGACATTAGAATTGATACAGATGCTGATATTATTGAAGAGTTAAATAGAGATATAGCGGCAATAAGAAAACAGGCTTTTAATGATGATGTTGAAAATGAAGATTTGCTAGAGCAGATGTCCTCATTTGAAAACTTAAATATGAAAATAAGAGAGAATTTAACGGATAAACAAAGAATTTTAAACTCTTTATTAAAATCTCAAAAAATAACTGAGGATAAGAGTGAACTTCCTATTATGTTAAAAGATATTAGATCATTAATTGATCATACAAATTTTAATTTTGAAAGAATTGATTATTTGCAAAATATATTTATAGGGCTTTTAAGTGTTGAGCAAAATAAGGTTATAAAAATTTTTACTATTGTAAATGTAATTTTCCTTCCACCAACACTAATTGCAAGTATTTATGGAATGAACTTTGAGATTATGCCCGAACTTAATTGGGAGTATGGATATCTTTTTTCAATTGGAGTTATGGTTTTAGCTGCTGTTACACCTTTGATAATCTTTAAGAAAAAAGGTTGGATATAAAATTATTGTAAAGGAATTATAAATTATGAAAGAGATTGAGTTTGAAAATTCAATAAAAAATATTTTAGAGTATATTGATGAAGATGTAAATAGAGAGGGGCTTTTAGATACTCCAAAGCGTGTTAGAAAAGCTTATGAATTTATGTTTAGTGGATATAAACTTGATCCAAAAGAGATTATTCAAAAAGCACTTTTTACATCTACAAATGATGAGATGGTTGTTGTAAAAGATATTGAGTTTTACTCATTTTGTGAACATCATATGTTACCTATTATTGGAAAAGCTCATGTTGCTTATATTCCAAATGGAAAAGTTGTTGGACTTTCAAAAATTCCTAGAGTTGTGGATGTTTTTGCAAGAAGACTTCAAATACAAGAGCAGATGACTGAACAAATTTGTGATGCTTTAAATGAACACTTAAAACCAAAAGGTGTTGCTGTTATGATTGATGCAAGACATATGTGTATGGAGATGCGTGGAGTTGAAAAAATTTGTTCAACTACTGTAACTTCTTCTTTAAGAGGACTTTTTAAATCTGATAAAAAAACAAAAGATGAGTTTTTATCAATAGTTTCTTCTTCTTTTAATAAATAGACCACTCTTTTGTCTATTTATTAAATAATTATAGTTAATTATTAAGTAATAAAGCTTTTAAGCTTTTTGTATTAAATATCTTTAATGTATCACTTTTTAGATTCTTAAGTTCATTAGAGCAACCATTTTTTGTAAAAATAACTATAATATCATAAGCTATATCTTCACTTTTTAAATCCTCTAAAAATTTGTTAAATTCACTCTTTTTTAATTTATTATCACTATATTTGCACATTCCTACAATAGTTTTTTCTAAAACAGTTTTTGCAACTATTGGAATATTGATATTTTCATTCCAATATTGACCATGTTGTTTTATATTATCTACAAAACTATTTTTTATAAAAGCTAAAGCTAACTCTTCAAAGATAAAATCACTAAAATCTGACTCTCTACTTTTAAATTTCTCTTTAAACTCCTCATAGTTTCCATCTTTAATCCCTTTGTAAATAGGAGATACAAAAGCAAACCAAAATCTAAGAAAAGGATTGGTAAAAATAAGCTTTTTAGCCACTTTTGAATCACCCCTTTTACCAAGTAAAAAGTGTTCAGAACTATCAATATCTAAAATCTCTTTTTCATATAGTGAGTCAACACACTTCATACCCTCTTCAAAGCTTACATGGGCTCTTTTAAAGGCATTTGTAGTTTTTCTATCTCCTAGTGCAACTCCTGAAAGAATTGCATGATCTACATGATAACCACCTGTTAAATGGTTTATCTCACTTCTATAGTAGTTGTAATTGTTTAAAATATGTTTTTCTATTAATTCTAAAATTGGTTTTGAAGTATCTATTTCTATCTTAAGTCCTCCAAATATAGTAAAATATTTTATTGCAATTTGCATATCATCTATTTTGTTTATTTCACAAAATATTTTGAACTGCTCTTTTATTGATTTGTCTAATATAATCATTTTTTGTTTTCCTTAAGATAGATTAAATAACTTTATAAATTTATTCTCTTTTTTTAATGTATGAATAGTGTAAATCAATGATTTTTTTTAAAGAAGAAAAAAAGTAGTGTTTAACACTACTTTTGACATTTTTCACAAACTCCGTATAGTTGCATTGAGTGATCAGTTATTTTAAATTTATTTGCTTTTGCAATTTTCTCTTGTCTTTTTTCAATCTCATCATCTACAAATTCAACAATAACTCCACACTCTGTACAAATCAAGTGGTCGTGATGAGATTTCGTATTGCTTTCATATTTTTTACCTTCAGCACCAAAGTTAATAGATGCTATAAGCTCAATCTCCTCTAAAAATCCTAAAGCTCTGTAAACTGTAGCTATTCCAACATTTGAATCAGGATAATCTTTTTTGATTTGATTATAAATCTCTTCAGCAGTCAAATGATCATCAGCTTGAAGCAATACACTTAAAATTATCTCTCTTTGTTCAGTGTACTTTAAACCTTTTTGCTTAACAATTCTTCTTAGCTCTTCAATTATTTTTTCTTGATCACTATTTTGTTTCATATAAACACCTCTTTAAATTTTAGCTTACTAGTATATCTAAAGTTTGAATAAATTTCAAACTTAGAGATATCTTGATTTAGGTTAAGCTATATTTATCAAACTTTATATTACAATAATCATTATTGTTTTAAAAGGTGCAAATATGTCTATAAATGATTTAGATTTTAATAAAATAGCTACAATCAAGGCTATAAGTTGTGATGATATTTTAAAAAGTAGGCTTTACTCATTTGGAATAGTAGAGGGTACAAATGTTTGTGTAACTGCAAAATCATTAAGAAAAAAAACTATTGAAATAAGAGTAGATAAATCAAAAGTTGCTTTAAGACATAGTGAAGCAAATAATATAAAAGTAGAAGTTTGTGAAAACTAAAATTAAAATTGCATTGGTTGGACAACCAAATGTTGGTAAATCTATGCTTATTAACTCTATTTCTAACTCAAGATTAAAAGTTGGAAATTTTTCAGGAGTTACTGTTGAAAAAAAAGAGATAAATTTCTCTTATAAAGAGTTTGACATAACTATTGTTGATCTACCAGGCTCTTATTCGCTTACAAACTATTCAATTGAAGAGAGGGTTGTAAATGAGTTTTTATATAAAAATAACTACGATATTATTTTAAATGTAGTTGATTCTACAAATCTTCAAAGAAATCTTCTTTTAACAACTGAACTTATGGCACTGAATAAAAAGATTGTAATTGCTTTAAATATGAGTGATGAGGCAAAAAAAGAGAGTATATTAATAGATGAAAAAAAGTTATCAAATTTTTTAAATATAGCTTGTGTAAAAACAAGTGCTAAAACAAAAGATGGGCTTGATAAACTATTAGAAGAGATTATAAAAACATATAAAAATAAAGAGTTATCAAATATAGATATCTATTCAATTAATCAAAGATTTGAATTTTGTAAAAATGCTGTAAAAGAGTGTGTAAGTGTAGATAGTTTTTCAAATAAGAGTGTTACACAGAAGATTGATTCTATATTAATGAATAAATATTTAGGAATTCCTATTTTTTTACTTTTTATGTGGATACTTTTTCAATTGACTTTTACGCTAGGTGCAGTTCCTATGGATTATATCGATATTGCTTTTTCAACAATATCTTTAGAGATTAAAAACCTTTTTGGTGAAAATCAACTAAGTTTACTTCTTTCAGATGGAATAGTTGCAGGAGTTGGTGCTGTTGTTATGTTTTTACCAAATATCTTGATTCTATTTTTAGGAATATCTTTATTAGAATCAACAGGATATATGAGTAGAGTTGCTTTTTTATTGGATGGAATTTTTCATAAATTTGGATTGCATGGAAAATCTTTTATACCTTTAGTAACAGGTTTTGGATGCTCTGTTCCAGCTTATATGGCAGCAAGAACTTTAAAAAATCAAAAAGATAGACTAATAACTTTGTTTATAATTGGATTTATGTCATGTGGTGCTAGATTACCTATTTATGTACTTTTTGCAGGTGCATTTTTTTCAACTCAAAGTGCTGGAAATATTCTTTTTATAATATATATTTCAGGAGCTATTTTTGGGCTGTTTGCTGCAAAGATTTTAAGAGTTGTAGTATTTAAAGCAGTTGATGAACCTTTTGTAATGGAGATGCCAAAGTATAGGCTACCATCATTTAGATTTATTTATAAAGATGTTATAAACAAAGGTTTTATGTATTTAAAAAAAGCTGGAACTTTTATTTTAGCCGCTTCAGTTTTGATTTGGTTTATGAGTAATTATCCAAAAAACTTAGAGCTTCAAGAAGAGTTTGAATCTAAAATAGAGTTAGCAACTACAAAAGATCAAAAATTAGAGTTACAAAATGAGTTAGATTTATATAATCTTGAAAACTCATATTTAGGAGTTATTGGTAAGTTTAGTGAACCTTTGTTTGCTCCTTTAGGTTTTGATTGGAAGATGACAGTTGCTCTTGAGGCTGGTTTAGCAGCAAAAGAGGTTGTTGTTACAACTCTATCTATTTTATATAAACAAGGTGCAAATGAAGATCCAGAAAATCCAAGTGAAGGTTTGGTTGAGAAAATAAAACAAAATATACCTTTTGAATCAGCAATATCATTTATAGTTTTTGTAATGTTATATATCCCTTGTTTAGCTGCTGCTATGGTTTTTACAAAAGAGGCTGGTTCGTGGAAATATCTGCTTTATCTATTTATTTTTACAACTTCAACTGCTTGGATAGTTTCATTTGTGGCATATAATATTACAAAATTGGTAGTTGCATAAATATTTGCAACTACTAATTTATTGAAAAGCTTCCCAAACACTCTCTTGGTTATATTTTGCTCTATTTTTTAAAACCTCAAAAGGCATATACTCCTTTTTATATCCCATTGAAAAATGATCTTTAATCCAATATCCTAAATAAATATATGGTATTTTTAACTCTTTTGCAATTTGTATTTGAAATAAAATTGAGAATTTTCCAATAGATAAATCACTATAATCGTGATCATAAAAACAGTAAATTGAAGATATAGATTTTGGTAAAATATCAACTAATGCAACACCAATTAATTTATTATCTTTAAAATATAAAAACTCTCTAGCATACTCTTTTTCACCCTCTACATAAGATTTTATATAGTCATCTAAATCTATTGGGTTGTATGGCCAATTTTTTTTGTGATTCATAAATTGATGATATTTGTTATAAAGCTCTAAATGTTCAATTGTAACACTTGGATTTCGTATTGAGATTTTTGTATCTCTGTTTTTAGCTAAGACTCTTTTTTGAGATTTTGAAAATTTAAAGTTTGCTACATCTATTCTAATTGATACACATTTTGTGCAAGATCTGCACTCAGGAACAAAATGAACCTTACCAAATCTTCTCCAGCCTCTTTCTAGCTTATTTTGGTAGTTTTCACTACTGCAACTATTTAAAAATTGGTATCTAATATCTGATGATTCATTGTCAAAATAGGAACACTCTCTATTCTCTTCAAAAAACTCAAAATCTTGGTTAAAAAACTGCATCTATTCGTTTATTTTCTCTTTTATCTCTTTTGCCAAAGAAGATATTTTTTTGATTTTTTCACTGCTATTTAAACTATCATCAAGCAGATGTTGAACAAAAGCACTTCCAACTATAACTCCATCAACATCTTTTGATTTTTCTTTACAAGTTTTTTCATTTATTCCAAAACCAATATATAAAGGAGTTTGTGAATACTTTCTTACATTTTTTATAAGTTGTGATAAATCCTCATCTCTTCCACTTCCTGTAATTCCAGCATAAGCAACCATATAGATAAATTTAGAAGAGTTTTCTACAAGTAGTTTAATTCTATCTTCAGGTGTTGTTGGAGCTACAAATGCTATATTTGTTTTATTATATTTTTTGAAAAGCTCTTCATGTTTTTTACCCATCTCATAAGGTAAATCTGGAATTACCATTCCCAATACACTATATTCAACTGCTTTTTTTAAGAAGTTTTCCAAGCCATAGTGATAAAATGGATTCATATATCCCATCCATAAAGTGTCAATATCTTTTGCAATTTTTGATGAAACTTCAAAAAGATCATTTAGTTTAAAACCATTTTTTAAAGCCAATAAATTAGCTTTTTCAATAATTGGTCCTTCTGCAACTGGATCTGAAAATGGAACACCAAGCTCTAAAATATCAACTCCACTATCTTTTAAACTATATGCCAAATCAACTGTAAAATTGTTGTTTGGTAAAGAAGTAGTAATATATCCAACTAATTTTTTCAACTCTTATCCTAAAAATAAATTTTTTGATTTTATCTAAAACCGAATTAAAATCTATTTTTAGTTATAATCAAATCTATTTTAATTTAGGATTTTATTATGAGTATAATTAAACAAAATTTTGAAAAAATGAATATAACGAAGATTATAAATGCAAAAAATAGATTTAAACTAACTGTAATTACAGCATATGATGCTTTGTTTGCAAAGCTATTTTCACAAAGTGCTGATATTATACTTGTAGGAGATAGTTTGAATATGAGTTTTGCTGGTAAAGATGATACTTTAAGTGCAACGCTAGATCAGATGATTTATCACACAAATGCTGTTTGCAATGGTGCAAAAGATAGTTTTGTTGTTATGGATATGCCTTTTGGAACATATATTAATAAAGATGAAGCTTTAAAAAACTGTGTAAAAGTTTATAAAAAAACAGCTGCAAGTGCTGTAAAAATTGAGGGTGGTGAAGATAGAGCTGATATTGTAAAACATCTTACATCAAACTCAATTGCTGTTATGGGTCATATTGGTCTTATGCCTCAATATGTAAGAAGTGTTGGTGGATATAAGGTTAGAGGTAAAACAAAAATTGATGAAGAGCAGTTAATTCGTGATGCAATCGCAATAGAGAAAGCTGGAGCATTTTGTATTGTAATAGAGGGTGTTATGAGCGATGTTGCACAAAAAATTACACAAGCTGTTTCAATTCCAACAATTGGAATAGGAGCTGGTAAAGAGTGTGATGGTCAAGTTTTAGTTTGGTCTGATATGTTAGGATTTTTTGAAGATTTTAAACCAAAATTTGTAAGACACTATTTAAATGGAGCTAAACTTGTAAAAGATGCTGTAAATAGTTACAGAGATGATGTTCAAACACAAAATTTTCCATCAAAAGAGGAAGAGTATTAAAATGAATTTTAAAAGCGGAGCTTTATAGTGCAAAGATTAGTTGAGGTTGAATCAGTATCTTTTGAAGAAGAGACAAATGAGCAGAGTTTAAGACCCTCTTCTTGGGATGATTATATAGGTCAAGAGAAGATTAAAAAAAATCTTAGAGTCTTTATAGATGCTTCTAAAAAAAGAGCAGAAGCGCTTGATCATATTTTATTTTATGGACCTCCAGGACTTGGAAAAACAACTCTATCTTATCTTATATCAAATGAGATGAGTACAAATATAAAAGTAACAGCTGGTCCTATGATAGAAAAGAGTGGTGATTTAGCAGCAATTTTAACAAACCTTGAAGAGGGGGATATTCTATTTATTGATGAGATTCATCGTTTAAGTCCTGCTGTTGAAGAGATTTTATATCCAGCTATGGAGGATTATAGACTTGATATTATAATTGGTTCAGGACCTGCTGCTCAAACTGTAAAGATAGATTTACCAAGATTTACACTAATTGGAGCAACAACAAGAGCTGGAATGCTTTCAAATCCTCTTAGAGAGAGATTTGGAATGCATTTTAGAATGCAATTTTATACAGATGAAGAGTTAGCAAAAATTATTCAAAAAGCTTCTGTAAAGTTAGGTATATTTTGTGAAGATGAATCAGCTTTAGAGATTTCAAAAAGAAGTAGAGGAACACCAAGAGTTGCATTAAGACTACTTAGAAGAGTTAGAGATTTTTCTCAAGTTGCTAATGATAAAACCATAAAACTAGATAGATGCAAATATGCACTTGATGAGCTAGGGGTTAATGAAAATGGTTTTGATGAGATGGATATAAATCTACTTGAACTTCTTATTTCAAATAGAGGAAGACCTATGGGATTGGGAACTATGGCAGCAGCTTTAAGTGAAGATGAGGGGACAATTGAAGATGCGATTGAGCCATATTTACTAGCAAACGGATATATAGAAAGAACAGCACGTGGAAGAGTTGCTAGTGTTAAAACTTATGAGATGTTTAGATTAACTCCACCAGATGGTAATAAATTAGATGATAGTTTTCAAGGAAAACTTTTTTGAAACCAGTATATTTTTTAATAACAATTTCTATAGTTTTGCTATTTTTTCTTGTAGAGTTATTTAATCCATTTTTAAAATCTATTTTTGTAGCAACACTTCTTACAATTGCTACAAACTCTATGCATCAAAAAATAGAAAGAAGCATTAAAAATAGGGTATTATCAACTTCAATAATAACTTTTGCAATGGCTTCACTATTTTTTATTCCAATTTTGTATTGCATTATCTCTTTTGCTACATATTTTAATCAAGTAAATCAAGTGACTTTAGTAAATAATTTAAATGAGATAAAAATATCTTTTTTTAGTTTATTAAAAGAGTTTAGCTTTTTAAATGATTTTATAGAGAGTATTACTTCCAAGTTAGATATTGGGAAATTAGTGCAACAACTTGTATCTTTAAGTGCATATTTAGGTAAAAATAGTGCAAAATTTATGGCTGATATGTTTTTAATCTTAATATTTTTATTCTTCTTTACACTATATTCAAAACAAATTTCACAATATTTAAAAAATATTATTCCAATAAATAATGAAGATGCAACAATTTTATTTAATGAATCTTCAAGCGTTATGAGCGTAGTTTTTTACTCAATTTTAGTAACAGCAATATTTCAAGGATTTTTATTTGGAATATTCTTAACAATATTTGGATACGACGGTTTATTATTTGGTGTTTTATATGGTTTTGCCTCACTGATTCCCGTTATTGGTGGAGTTATTATGTGGCTTCCAGTTTCAATATATGAAGCAAGTACAGGAACTTTATCAAATGCAATATTTATTGCTATTTATTCAATAGTTGTAATATCAATTATTGCAGATACATTTATAAAACCAATAATAATAAACTATATAAATAAAAAAGTTATAAAAAATAGAACAAATATTAGTTCACTTTTGATATTTTTCTCAATAATTGCAGGATTATCTACTTTTGGATTTTGGGGTATGATAATTGGACCTGCTATGGTTAGTCTTTTTATATCTGTAATGGAGCTATTAAGAAAGTATAGTGATATTTTTAAGTAAATATCACTACTCTCCTCTTAAAACTTCTCCTTGCCAAGTCATAATTCCATAATCTAAGTTTATAACTTTTTTAAATCCCATATTTAGCATAACTCTTTGACAATAAGCACTTCTGCTACCACTATGACAATACAAGATTATAGTTCTATCTTTTTTATCATTTAGTGGCTCAAGAGAGTTATAAAATGAAGTTGTTGGAACTAAATAATCAGTTCCCTCAATTCTAGCATTTACCCACTCCATCCACTCTCTTGTATCAACAAGTAAAAAATCAACCATTCCTAGCTCTCTAGCTTCAAGTAGTGCTTCAAGTTCAATTGAACTAATATCTTCTTTGTTTAATAAATCTTCACACTCATTTTTTGTAAGACCTCTGCTATGAGTTACTATAGCCTCTTTTGTATCAATTCCTATAAGTAATTCATCTGCTTTATCTTTTGTACAAAAGATTCCACAGTGACAGTTTCCTTTTGTTGGAATCTCTTTTGTAAGAGCTGGAACACAAGGACAAACTCTATTTTTTTCAGTTTCACTCTCTTTTATTACCATAAAACATGGGCAATATTTTTTCCCATAAATTAGTTGATTTCTTGTAAGTCCCATCTCAATAGATTCAACAACTTCAAAATCTGGATTAAATACTAAATTATGTTTTTCTAATACATCTTTTGTAAATTTTTTTGTATTTTCTAACTCATTTTTAAACTCTATTGAATTAATATCAATCTTTGCTATCATAAAAAATTCCTATATATTTAAATAAGATAAAATTATATTAGTAGTTTTAGTAGAGTTGGCTTAAAAAATATATTAAGCCAACTATTAAATTGGATAAATTAAGAGTTAGATTCCATTTGAGCTTTTTGTAAAGCTAGCATTTGAGCTTTTACTCTCATCATATCTTCTGTAGGATATTGATTTTCAACATTTCCTCTTGAAACTTTTACATAAAAATCTTCAGAGCTAGTATTAAATCCAAAATTTGTATTTGACATCACAACTTCATATCTGCTTTGAGTTGCACTATCATTTTTTATAGATTCTGCTTTTACATCATCTTTTGCATTTTCAATACTCTTTTTTTGAATTTGTTGTAGCTCTTTTTGTTCATCAGTCTTTGCTGAGTTAGAAGTAGATTTTACTTGTTGTAGCTCAATAGTAGCATTCTCTTTATACTGATCAATATTTGGTCTAATTCCAAGTTCCATACAATGCTCCTTTTCTTAAAATTTTCTTATTATACAACAAATTTTAAATTTTTTGTATATTTTTGGTTATAATCTAGTAATTTTTTTTAGGAAATATTTAATGAATAGCACTTTTGATTATGAAAAATTAAAACTTTTTTATATAGGTAAAGAAAAAGTTGAAGATAGTTTTGTTCCTCTTGTTTATCAAAACAAGGATTTATTAACTCATGCTGCAATAATAGGAATGACAGGAAGCGGAAAAACAGGGCTTGGAATAACACTTTTAGAAGAGGCAGCAATTGATCAAATCCCATCAATAATAATTGATCCAAAAGGGGATATGACAAATTTATTATTAAATTTTCCTAATCTAAATCCAAGTGATTTTGAACCTTGGCTTGATAGTAGTGAGATTTCAAATAGTGGATTAAGCAAAGAGGATTTCGCAAAAAAAGTTTCAACTAACTATAAAGATGGTATTACAAGAGATTTTCAAGATTTTAGTAGAGTAAAAAAACTAAAAGATAGTGCTGATTTTACAATCTATACACCAGCTAGTAGTGCAGGTGTTCAAGTATCAATATTATCATCATTTAAAGCCCCAAGTGTTGAAGTAATAGAAGATAATGAGCTATTCTCTACAATTATAAACTCAACAGTTCACTCAATTTTATCTTTGATTGAAAATAGCAGTGATGAGACATCAAAAGAGTCAATTCTTTTAGCCTCTATTTTTACAAACTATTTTAAAGAACAAAAAGATTTAACTCTTGAGGAGCTTATTACTTTAATTGTAACTCCACCATTTTCAAAAATTGGAGTTTTTGATTTAGAGACATTTTTTTCAAAAAGTGATAGATTAAATTTTGCATTAAAACTTAATAATATCATTGCAAGCCCATCTTTTAGTAGTTGGCTAGAGGGTGAAACACTTGATATTTCAAAACTTTTGTACAATGAAGATGGAAAACCAAAGGTAAATATATTTTCAATTGCACATCTAAATGATTCTCAAAGAATGTTTTTTGTAACAATACTTTTAAATCAAATTGTAACTTGGATGAGAAGACAAGAGGGAACTACATCTTTAAAAGCACTGTTGTATATGGATGAGATATTTGGGTATTTTCCAACACAGGCAAATCCTCCTTCAAAACAACCAATGCTTACACTTTTAAAACAAGCAAGAAGTTTTGGAATAGGCGTTGTTTTATCTACACAAAATCCTGTTGATATTGATTATACAGGTTTAAGTAATATTGGAACATGGTTTATAGGAAGATTGCAAACAAAGCAGGATATAAATAGAGTAATTGATGGACTAAGTAGTTCATCATCAAGTGAAACTTTTGATAAAAATGATTTAATTTCAAAATTAACTTCACTACCAAAAAGAAATTTTATTTTAAAAAATATAAATGAAAAAAATTTAAAAGTTTTTGAGACAAGATGGGCACTATCTTATCTAAAAGGGCCACTCTCTAAAGATGCTATATCACAACTTATGAGTCATAAAAAGCAAAAAAATTATAAAAAAGAGGAAAATAGTTTAAATGAAAATAATTTTGTTGATATTTCTAAAGGTAAAGCAAAGCAAGTTATTACAAGTGGATTAAAAGAGAGTTATCTTTATAAATCACAAAATAGTGCTTACTATATGCAAGGGTATCTTCTTTTGTCTTGTAATATTCACTATAATTTAGCTTCAAAAAATATTGATTTAAAAGAGAATTTAAACTATAGATTATATTTAGATAAAAATGATAAAGAGCCAAATTTTGATGAACTTGAAGTTATAACTATAAAAGATTTTGAGCAAAAAGAGAAACAAAATAGTTTTTATTATGAACTTCCATCATATGTTTTAAATGAGTCAAAAATTAAACTTTTACAGAAGAGTTTTAATGATTTTGTATATAGAAATTCAAAACTAACTTTATACAAAAATGATGATTTAAAGCTCTTTTCAAAACAAAATGAGAGCTTGGAAGATTTTAAAATTAGGTTGCAAGATAGATTAAATGAGAATATAGATTTTGAAATAGAGAAGTTAAAAAGTAGATTAGAAAAAGAGAATAATCAAATTTTAGAAAAGATTAATAGACTTAATTTGAAACTTCAAAAAGAGAAAAAAGATTTAACAAATGCTTCAGCAAATAGCTTTATATCAATTGCAAATACAATTTTAACAGCTTTTTTTGGAAAAAGTAATTCAAAAATTAGTGCAACAAAAATAAGTAGTAGTGCAAGAACTACTTCAAAAGTCTTAAAAGAGAGAGATGATATAAAACTTATAGAAGATGAGATTAATACTCTTAAAAATCTTCAAATAGACCTTCAAAATAGGCTTCAAGACGAGATGGGAAATATTAATAAAGTAAACGATATTTCAAATTTTATAATAGATGAGTTTGATATTAAACTAAAAAGAGCTGATATTTACGATATAAAATTAGAGCTTTTATGGATTGAGCAGTAATTGTGTTGTTTTAAGCAAAGTTTAATTTGGAAATGCTTATAATTCCACTCCTTTTTGATAGAAATGTTTCAAAAAGTGCGGGAGTAGCTCAGTTGGCTAGAGCTTCTGCCTTCCAAGCAGACTGTCGCGAGTTCGAGTCTCGTCTCCCGCTCCACTTAACTTTATTAAGTTAAATTTCTTTTATTTATCGCGGAATAGAGCAGCTAGGTAGCTCGTCGGGCTCATAACCCGAAGGTCACAGGTTCAAATCCTGTTTCCGCAACCAATTTTGTGTCAAGGTAGCTCAGCTGGTTAGAGCGCTGGTCTCATAAGCCGGAGGTCGAGGGTTCGAGTCCCTCTCTTGACACCATTTATTTATGGATGCTGGTGTAGCTCAGTTGGCTAGAGCAGCTGATTTGTAATCAGCAGGTCGGGGGTTCGACTCCCTTCACCAGCTCCACTTTTAATAACCTTTTTTTGGGGTATCGCCAAGCGGTAAGGCAACGGTTTTTGGTACCGTCATTCGAAGGTTCGAATCCTTCTACCCCATCCACTTACAATCTTTACAATAAAAATTTCTTTTGTTACAATTTAAAGCCTTGTAAAATTTCTTTTGTTATCTTCGTGTTATATTGAAATAATACAATTCAAAATCAAATTAGGAGGAAGTTATGAGAAAAATAGTAGTATTAGCAACGGTATGTAGTCTATTTGCAACAAGTGCATTTGCATTTGATCCAAAAGAGCTTGCAAAAAGAAACAGTATGGGATATAAATATGAGGGTGAAAAACTTGAGTATAAAATTCCAGATGAAAGCACAATCCCAAATAATCAAATGGGAGATATGATTAGATATGGTAAAGAGCTTATCGTTCATACTTATAAGTATATTGGACCAGAGGTTGATGATAAAAAAATGAGATACTCTGGAAATAATTTTTCATGTCAAACTTGTCACTTAGATGCTGGAACAAAGGCTTTTTCTGCACCATTTATAGGAACAAGTGCAGCTTTCCCTCAGTATAGACCAAGAGAGGATACAATTGGAACTTTAGCTGAAAGAATAAATGGTTGTATGCAAAGAAGTATGAATGGTAAACCACTTCCTGTTGAGAGTAAAGAGATGAAGGCTATGGAAGCTTATACATTTTGGTTAAGTCAAGGAGTTCCTATTGGGGCTTCTAATAAGCTTGAGGGAAGAGGACTACATAAAATTGATAGAAAAATGATTAAAAAACAAGCAGCTGATCCTGTTAAAGGTAAAGTTGTTTATACACAACACTGTGCTTCTTGTCATGGAGAAGATGGTCTTGGTGTTAAAAATGAAGGTAAGGCAAATGGTTATATGTTCCCACCACTTTGGGGACCAGATAGCTACAATAAAGGTGCTGGAATGTACAGAACTTTAAAAGCAGCTGATTTTATTAGAAGTAATATGCCATTAGGTGCTACAAAAGAGCATCCAATTTTAACAGATGAAGAGGCTTATAATGTTGCAGCTTACATGAATTTAGATACTCATGAAAGACCTGAAAAACCAAATAGAGATAAAGATTTCCCATCAGCAGCTGTAAAAGCACCTGATGCTTATATTGAAGGTAAAGACCCAATTGAAAGAAAATTCGGACCTTATGGAAATATCATTAAATAGCAAAAAGGAGTATCTTAAATGATACTTCCTTTTATAAAAACTTACAAAAAGATAGTTATACTTTTTATTATTTTGGTTGTTTTATTTATATACTTTTTAAATAAATACAATAATATTTTAGATAAAAAAAATCTTGACATATTTGTATCAAATCAAATCCAAATTATTGAAAATGAGTTAGAAAATCAAAAAAATCAAGCTTTGTCTTTAGCTTTAATGTTTTCACGAAATCAAGAGATTGTTAAAAATTTAGAAAATAAAAATAGTATAGAGTTAAAAAAAGAGCTTTTAAAACTTTTAAATATTATAAAAACATATACGAAAAATAGCATAGATGTTCAAATTCATACAAAAGATTTAGAGGTATTTACAAGAAGTTGGGAAGATAAAGATTTTGGATTAAAACTTGATAGTTTTAGAGAGGGTCTTGTAAAGGTTAAAAACCAAAAGGAACCTTATGTTTCAAGTGAATTAGGAAAACGATTTAACATAAAAGCGATTGTACCAATTTATAATGATAAAAATATATTTATAGGTTCTCTTGAAGTAATAGTTGATTTTAAATCTCTTGTAAATAGGCTTAAAACTTTAGGGATAGACTCTGTAGTTATGCTAGAGAAAGATTATTTAAAAATTGCAACTTATCACCAAAATAATCAAAAGTTTAAAGATTATGCTATTTTGGAGAGTAGTTTTACAAAAGGATTATTAGATATTTTAGAAAAAAATCCACAATTTTTAAAAAAAGATAAGTTTTATTATCAACTAGATGATAGGATTTTTACTCAAATTCCTTTAGGAGAGTTTGAAAATAAAAGTGTTGGAGTTTTGTTTATTAGTTTTGATAAAAATATAAACAACTTTAGATATTTACCAAAATATGATTACTTTATAGATGTTGAAATAAAAGATGAAAAAAATGATAATAAAGATATTTTAAAAAAAGAGATAATAATTAGATGATAAAAATATTGTTGCTAGAAGATGACTATTTATATAAAATTTCAATTAAGGAGTTTTTAGAAGAGCTTGATTTTGTAGTTGATGATTTTGATAATGGAGAGGATGCTTTAAACTCAATTTTTGAAAAAAGGTATGATTTATTGTTACTTGATATAAGAGTTCCAAAGATGGATGGATTTGAGCTTGTAAAGCATGTAAGAGAAGCCTCTATTGATACTCCAATTATAATTTTAACTTCACTTACAGATATAAAAGATTTAAGCCGTGGATACACTCTTGGTTGCAATGATTATATTAGAAAACCTTTTGATATGATTGAGCTAAAATTTAGAATAGAGGCACTTATAAAAAATCATTTTAATTCAAGTGATGATTGTATTGAGCTTGAGTTAGGATTTAAATACAACATACAAAAATCTCTTCTTTATAGAGATGAAGAGGTGGTTGATTTATCAGCAAAAGAGCTTGAACTTCTATCTTTTTTGGTACAAAATAGAGGTTTTTTTGTATCTATTGAGTCTTTACATGAAAATGTTTGGGAAAATAAAGATATATCTTATGCAGATATTAGAATGTGTATAAAAAGAGTTAGAGAAAAAACAGACAAAGATTTTATTAAAACAAAGAGATTTTTAGGTTATAAAATTGATAAATAGTAAATCAGAACTAAAATATATTGTAATTCAAGTAACAATTAC
>NZ_JBAZAH010000017.1:0-31931 GCF_041672065.1 Aliarcobacter sp.
TTTAAAAAACTATTTTCATACTCTTCATTTAAATTCTCTTTATTAAATCTCTTTAAATCTTGACATTTAAAAACACCTTTACAAATTTTATCATTATAAATATCTACATCAAAAATTAAATTTCCCAAACTAAATACTTGAAGTTTAGTATAGTTCTTATATTTATAAATAAAACCTCTATCATGAAATTTTATATTTGGAGTTTTAAAAAGTATTGTTACACTATTTGATGATATTTGAGGCTCTTTTATACTACATGCTGTAAATATTGAAGCAATAAGAGATATTTTGATGATATTTTTGATAAGAAACCCTTTATTAAAATTTTTTTAACTATAATTATACCTTATTTTAAAAAAAGGACAAAATTGTTAGTACATATTTGTTGCTCTGTGGATAGCCACTATTTTTTAGAAAGAATTCAAGAAGAGTTTCCAAATGAGAAGCTTATTGGATACTTTTATGATCCAAATATTCATCCATATAGTGAATATAGACTTAGATATTTAGATGTTGAATACTCTTGTAAAAAATTAGGAATTACACTTATTGAAGGACCATATAACCTTGAAGAGTGGTTAAAAAAAGTAAAAGGTATGGAGCATCTTCCTGAAAAAGGAGATAGATGTACTGTTTGTTATGATGATAGGCTTGAAAACAGTGTAAATAAAGCTATTGAGTTAGGTGAAAGTAGTTTTACTACTACTTTGTTGATATCTCCAAAGAAATCTCAAGAAAAGCTTGAAATTATTGGAAACTATTTAGAAAACAAAACAGGTATAAAGTTTATTTTTAAAGATTACAGAAGTGGAAATGGAGCTCAGATTCAAGGGTTAAGAGTAAAAGAGAATAGTCTTTATAGACAAAATTATTGTGGATGTCTATTTGGACTATCTTCTCAAAGAGAGCATCAAAAAAAGATTATGGATGAGATGTTTAATCCTATTTCAAATCAAATCTTACCAGAATCAATTGAACAAAGATTAGAGCTATATAAAAAAAGAGATGAGTTTGAAAAGAGCAATAAAGAGTATAAAATAATTAAACAAAGATTTTTAAACTATAGATTACTAAGTGGAAAAGTTGTAGTAAATAATGAGCCTATCTCCTCTTATATTTTTGCCTATTCAACAATAAATAAAAATCAAACAAGTTCAAAAATAGATTATGTAAAAGATGGAATTAATTATTTAGTTAAAGATGAAGTGAAAATTATTACTATTGATAAGTTTAATGAAATCTCAAATAGTAGATATAAATCAACAAAAGAGTTGATATTTAATCCACTTAAATTTGAAGATGAGATTATAGTTAGAAATAAGATATTAAACAATCCTTTTGATTTAAGTGCTTTGATTGTTGTTGATAAAATTATTGATGAAAAATATGAGATTTTTATAAATAGTATTATTTATGAAGATATAAAAGAGGAGATAATATGAAAATTTTAGTAAGTGCAATGGAAGCATCATCAAATGTTCATTTAAAAGAGTTAAAAAAATATTTAGATGATAGTGTAGAGTTTGTTGGTGTTTTTGATAAAGATTTAGGAAATCCTCTTTATGATTTAAGTCATTTGGCAATTATGGGAATAGTTGATGCTTTAAAAAAACTCAGATTCTTTTTTCGTCTTAGAGATGAGCTTGTAAAGTTAGCAAAAGATTGCGACAAAGTTCTTTTGATGGATAGTAGTGGATTTAATCTTCCATTGGCAAAAAAATTAAGAGAGGTTTATCCAAATAAAGAGATTATTTACTATATTCTTCCACAAGCATGGGCTTGGAAAAGAAAAAGAGTTAAAATTTTAGAAGCAACTTGCTCAAAGCTTTGTTCTATTATTCCCTTTGAAAGTGAGTTATATAGTAATAAAGATAAAATAACTTATGTAGGGCATCCTTTATTGGATGAGATAAAAGAGTTTAAAAAAGAGCTTTTAAAAACAGAAAAAATTGTATTTATGGCTGGAAGTAGAAAAACAGAGATAAAAAACTTAATGCCTATATTTAAGGAGTTAATAAAACATATTCCAAACAAAGAGTATGTGTTAGTAATTCCATCAAAATTTGATGATAATTATATAAAAGAGATTTATGGAGATATTAGCGAATTCACAATATCAAAAGATGCTCACAAATCACTTTTAGAAGCTGAATATGCATTTATTTGTAGTGGAACAGCCACACTTGAAGCAGCACTAATTGGAACTCCTTTTACTCTTGCTTATATTGCAAAAAAATTAGATTTTTTTATTGGAAGAATCTTTGTAAAACTTCCTTATGTAGGTCTTGCAAATATATTTTTTGAAAAAATGTACAATAGACCACTTCATAGCGAATTTTTACAAAAAAATGTAACTGTTGAAAATTTATTAAATGACTATAAAAATATGAATAAAGAAGATTTTTTTCAAAACTCTAAGCTTTTAAAAGATTATTTAAAAGAGGGAAGTTCTCAAAATGTTGCAAAGATTATAAAAAACTAAACTTCTTTTAGATATAATCTTTAGCAATTTTCAATTTTTAGGATAAATATATGTTTGATATTATGCAAATTCAAGAGATTTTACCACATAGATACCCACTACTATTAGTAGATAGAATTACAGATATGGAAGAGGGAAAAGTTATAAAAGGATATAAAAATATCTCTATTTCTGAACCAGCATTTCAAGGACATTTTCCAGGTCATCCAATCTATCCAGGTGTTATGATTCTTGAGGGTATGGCACAATGCGGTGGAGTTTTAGCACTAAAAAGTTCAGGTTTAAGTGATGAAGAGCTTAAAAATAAAGTTATCTATTTTATGAGTATTGACAAGGCTAAATTTAGAAATCCTGTTCGTCCTGGAGATAGATTAGATTATGAATTAACAGCAATAAAGATGAAGAGTACTTTAATGGTTTTTGAAGGTAAAGCTTATGTTGATGGTAAACTTACAGCTGAAGCTGAATTTAAAGCAATGATTGTTGATAAATAATTAGGAATAAAATGAATAATATTCACAAAACTGCCATTATAGAAGATGGTGCAAAACTAGGGAACAATGTAACAATTGGTGCATATACAATAATTGGCAAAGATGTTATTATTGGTGATGGAACAATAGTGGATTCTCACTCTTTAATAACTGGAAAAACAACAATTGGAAAAAATAACCATATATTTTCTCACGCTTCAATCGGATCAATTCCTCAAGATTTAAAGTTTAACAATGAAGAAGAGGTTGAGCTAATAATTGGTGATAACAATAAAATTAGAGAGTTTACACTTTTTAATCCAGGAACAGTTACTGGAAATATTAAAACTATTATTGGAAGTAATAATTTATTTATGGGTTATGTTCATGTGGCTCATGATTGTATTATTGGAGATAACTGTATATTTGCAAACGGAGCAACGCTTGCTGGTCATGTTGAGTGTGAAGATTTTGTTGTAGTTGGTGGATTAACACCAATTCATCAATTTTGTAAAATAGGAACACAAGCTATGGTTGGAGGAGCTAGTGCTGTTGCTCAAGATATTCCACCATTTTGTTTAGCAGAGGGAAATAAAGCAACAATTAAAGGTTTAAACTTAGTTGGACTTAGAAGAAGATTAGATAATAAAGATGATATAAATGCTTTAAAACATGCTTATAAAGTTCTATTTAGTATGGGAAATCCACTTCAAGAGGCTGCTAAAAATCTTTTTGAAAATGATTCAAATGAGTTAGTTAAAAAACTTGCAAGTTTTATAATTGAAACAAAAAGAGGAATTCCTTTTGAGAGAAATTTAAAGAGTGAAAATGAGTAAAATAGTTTGTGATTTTTGTGGAGCAAATGATACAAAAGCAAATCCAATAATAACTGGAGATAATGCTTGTATATGCAAAGCTTGTGTGGGTGCTGCTTACGATATTATGAATACACAATTAGATGATATCTCTATTAAAAGTGAAACTAAAATAAAACCAGAAGAGCTAAAAATAAAAACTCCTTCTGAGTTAAAAGCAATTTTAGATGAGTATGTTATAGGACAAGAGAGAGCTAAAAAGGTTCTATCAGTTGCTGTTTATAATCACTATAAAAGAATTTTTAGAAAAGATGAGTTAGGTGATGATATTGAACTTAATAAATCAAATGTACTTTTAATAGGACCTACTGGAAGTGGAAAAACTCTTCTTGCTCAAACAATTTCAAAATATCTTGATGTTCCTTTGGCAATTGCAGATGCAACTAGTTTAACAGAAGCTGGATATGTTGGAGATGATGTTGAGAATGTTGTAACAAGATTAGTTCAAGCTGCTAATGGAGATATACAAAAAGCTCAAAGAGGAATTATTTTTATTGATGAGATAGATAAAATTGCAAGAATGAGTGAAAATAGAAGTATTACTAGAGATGTTTCAGGAGAGGGAGTTCAACAAGCACTTTTAAAAATAGTTGAGGGTGCTATAGTAAATGTACCTCCAAAAGGTGGTAGAAAACATCCAGGACAAGACTCACTTCAAGTTGATACAACAAATATTTTATTTATTTGTGGTGGAGCTTTTGATGGGCTTGAAGATATTATTAGAAGAAAACAGGGTTCTAATGTTTTAGGATTTAATCAAGATAAAAAAACAAAATCAGATGCAGACAAGCTTATTTCAAAAGTTGAAACAGATGATTTAGTAAAATATGGTTTAATTCCTGAGCTTATTGGAAGATTGCATATGATTGCAACTTTAAATGAGATTTCAAAAGAGGATATGGTTCATATTTTAACTGAACCAAAAAATGCTTTAATCAAACAATATATAAAACTTTTCTCTATGGATAAGGTAGATTTAGAGTTTGATAAAGATGCTTTACTTGAACTTGCTGATTTAGCAATAAAACGAAAAACAGGGGCTAGAGGACTTAGGTCAATTTTGGAAGATATTATGCTTGATATTATGTTTGACCTTCCAAAATTTAAAAATAAAAAAATTACAATTACAAAAAAGGTTATTCTAAAAGAGGAAGAACCAAAAGTAAGCAAAGGATAACAAATGATTTTAGATAAACTAATCGGATTTTTTTCAAGTGATATGGCGATAGATTTAGGAACTGCTAACACTATTGTTTCTGTAAAAGGTAAAGGTATTATTATAAATGAACCTTCTGTTGTTGCTGTTCAAGTTGATAAACAAGGGAAAGATAAAATTTTAGCTGTAGGTCAAGAAGCTAAAAGAATGCTTGGAAAAACACCACTAAATATTCAAGCTGTTCGTCCTATGCAAGATGGAGTTATAGCTGATTTTGAGATGACTGAGAGAATGATTAGATATTTTATCGAAAAAGCTCATTCAAGAAAATCATTTATTAGACCTAGAGTAATTATTTGTATTCCTTATGGAATTACACAAGTTGAGAGAAAAGCTGTTGAAGAGTCGGCTATGAGTGCAGGAGCTAGAGAGGTATTTTTAGTTGAAGAGCCAATGGCAGCAGCTATTGGAGCTGGAATTCCAGTAAGTGATCCAGATGGTCATGTTGTTGTTGATATTGGTGGTGGAACAACTGAGATTGGTGTTACATCTTTAGGTGGATTAGTTTTATGTAAAAGTGTAAAAGTTGGTGGAGATAAAGTAGATAGATCTATTGTTGAGTATGTAAGACAAAACTATAATCTATTTATTGGTGAGAGAACTGCTGAAACTATTAAAATAGAAGTAGGAGCTGCTGTTAAGTTAGAACCTGAGCTTAAAATTCAAATTAAAGGTAAAGACCACTCTGGCTATCTTTCAACTATTGAGTTAGGAAGTGAAGGTGTTAGAATTGCTATAAAAGAGCCTCTAAAAGAGATTGCAAGTGCAATTAGAAGTGTTTTAGAAAATATGCCACCTGATTTAGCTGGAGATGTTGTTGATAATGGAATTATAATAACAGGCGGTGGAGCTTTGATTAGAGGAATTGATAAATACCTATCTGAGATTGTAAAGATTCCAGTAAGAATTGCAGAAGAGCCACTTTTATCTGTTGCATATGGTACAAGTCAAGTATTAGATGAGCCAGAACTATTAAAAATTATAGAAGAGATGAAAAACTAATTTCTAAATGAAGAGATTTTTATTTCTATCTTTATTTATCTTTGCAGGATTAATCTATTTGTTTGAAGTAGATGAGTATATTTCAAAACAGTTTGGATTTTTTGCAGGGTTAAAAAACTCTTATATAAATGGTTATATAAATTTTTCTCAAAATATTAAAAACCATTTTAATCAAGAAGCTTTAATAAAAGAGCTTCAATCTGAAAATTTAAAATTAAAAGAGTATAAATATCTATATGAATCAACAATTTCAAAAATAGATTCATTAAAAGAGTTTTTAATAAATGTTGAAATACCAAATATAAATGCAAAAATTGATATTGTAAGAGTTTTGTCTTATATAAATTTTGATGACTTTACAACTGTTTTAATTGATAAAGAGTTAGATGAAAAAATAGTTGGTTTAATCTCTGAAAATTATGCTGCTGGGATAGCTTTAAAAAGAGGAGCTAAAAATATTGGACTTTTAAATGGAAATGAAGATTGTACATATGCAGTTTTTATTGGAAATAGCAAAAGTTCTGGAATTTTAACATCAAAACAGAGTGATGATAAACTTTTACAAGTTAAATTTATACCAATTTGGGCAAATATAAATATTGGTGATGAGGTAATAACATCTGGACTTGATAATATCTTTTATGAAGGACTTAGAGTTGGAAAAGTTGTTGAGATAAAAGAGTATCCTGATATGAAAGTAGCTACAATAGAGCCTTATGCAAAACCTCTTGAAAAAAGATTTTTTTACACTTATGAGGAAATTTTAGATTAGTAAGCTGCCATAATTCTATCAACATCACTCCACGATAGATTATCTTTTTTATTAAACATATTATAAATATATCTAGCAAACATATCTGTTTCAATATTAACTTTACTTCCTACTTTATAATTTCTAAAAAGTGTATTTTGAATTGTGTGAGGAATAATTGTAAGTCTAAAACTACTTTTTAAAACTTCATTTATAGTTAGTGATACACCATCAATTGCAACACTACCTTTTGGAATCATATATTTTAAAAACTCTTTAGGTACTTTGATATAAAAATCTGTTGAATTACCATTTTTATCTATTTTTTCAACTGTTCCAACACAATCAATATGTCCTTGAACAATATGACCTTCAAATCTATCGCCCATTTGCATTGCTGGTTCTATATGAACTTCATTTTTATAATTTTCTAGTGCTAAAATAGAACTACTTTCAGGAGATAACTCTACACTAAAATTTTTATTTCCTATTTTTATAACAGTTAAACAAGCTCCATTTACAGCAATAGAATCTCCAATTTTAGGTATATATTCTGCTTTTAGAGTTAAAATATTATTTGAAAAGCTCTCAACCTTTGCCATCTCTCTTATTAAACCTGTAAACACTTAAAAAACCTTTAGATAAAATTTGGTTATAATAGCCAAAAATTCATAAGAAGCTAATTTTAACTCTTATTTAAAAATTCTAATACTCTTTAAAAAGGAAAATTAAATGCAATACGATATAATCGTTGTTGGTGCTGGTCATGCTGGTATTGAAGCAGCATTAGCAGGTGCAAGACTTGGTAAAAAAACACTATTAATAACAATGCTAGTTGAGCAAATTGGAGCGGCTAGTTGTAATCCTGCAATTGGAGGTTTAGCAAAAGGACATCTTGTAAAAGAGCTTGATGCTCTTGGTGGAGAGATGGGACTTTGTACAGATGCCTCAGGAATTCAATTTAGAGTTTTAAATGGCTCAAAAGGAGCTGCTGTTCAAGGAACAAGGGCTCAAATTGATATGGATGAGTATAAAGAGTATATGCGAAAAGTTTGTCACAACACACCAAACTTGGACATCTATCAAGATGAAGTAACTTCTTTAATAGTTGAAAATAGTGAAGTTTTAGGAGTAAAAACAAAACTTGGAGAAGAGTTTAGATCTTTAAAAACTATTCTTACAACTGGAACTTTTATGAGAGGTTTAATTCACATTGGTGAAAATACTTATGAAGCTGGTCGTGCTTGGGAGTTGCCATCTACTACTCTTTCAATTCAACTAAAAGAGCTCGGATTAAATGTAGGAAGACTTAAAACTGGAACACCTTCAAGACTTGATGCAAATAGTATTGATTTTTCAGTAATGGAGACTCACGGTGGCGATGTAAAACCTACACCATTTTCATTTAGAACATCAAAAAAAGATTTTAATCCTACACAATACCCTTGTTATGTAACTTATACAAATTTAAGCACTCATGAGTTAATTGCTGCAAATTTTCATAGAGCTCCAATTTATACAGGACAAATTCAAGGTTCAGGTCCAAGATATTGTCCTAGTATTGAAGATAAAGTTAAAAGATTTAGTGAAAGAGAGAGACATCAACTATTTTTAGAGCCACAAACTGCTAAGTGTACGGAGTATTATATAAATGGTATGTCAAGTTCACTTCCTATTGAGATACAAAAGCAAATGATTGCTAGCGTAAAAGGTTTAGAGAATGCAAGAGTTATAAGATATGGATATGCTATTGAGTATGATTATGTTGATCCAACAGAGTTAAAACACACACTTGAAACAAAAAAGATAAAAAATCTTTATCATGCTGGACAGATAAATGCAACAACAGGATATGAAGAGGCTGCTGCTCAAGGGTTGATGGCAAGTATAAATGCATCTTTAACAATAGATAATAAAGAGCCTTTTATTTTAAGACGAGATGAGGCATATATTGGTGTTTTAATTGATGATTTAGTTACAAAAGGAACGCACGAACCATATAGAATGTTTACAAGCCGTGCTGAGTATAGACTTCTTTTAAGAGAAGAGAATGCAGATATAAGACTTAGCCAATATGGTCATGAATTAGGACTTATAGATGATGAAACATTTGCAAAAGTAGAAAACAAAAGAAAAGTTCTTGAAGATGCAATTAATTATATGGCAAATACTTGGATAACTTCTAAAAAAGAGACTTTGGAACTTTTAGAATCTATTGGCGAAGAGAAAATAAATGATAAGGTTTTACTGGTTGATTTAATAGGAAGAAATACAATAGATATTGAAAAATTAGATATTTTGGTTCCTAGTTTAAAAGAGCTTGATGATTATTTAAAAGAGCAAATAATTGTAGAAGCGAAATATTATAGATATATTCAAAAGCAACAAAAACAGATAGAAAAAATGAAGAAAATGCTAAAACTAAATATACCTGAAAACTTCTCTTACAAAGGACTTCCAGGGCTTTCAAATGAGGTTATAGAGAAACTTGAAAAGCATAGACCACCAACTTTATATAATGCAAGTTTAATATCTGGAGTTACACCAGCTGCACTTGATATTATACATTTAAATTTGAATATGTTTTTAAAACAAAAGTAGATAGTTTTATCTATCTACTTTAAAGAGATTGTAATATTTCCCGTAGTTACATCTACATTGTATTTAGATGGATTATCGCTAAGTTCTACAGCAACTCTAAAGAAACCTGCATTTTTATGATTTCCTACTGTTAAGCTTTTGAAATTTGTATCCAAAAAAGTCTCTCTTTGTGTTGCAAAGTCAGTTTTTGCTTTGAAATCAAATACAATTTTATTCTCTTTATCAAGGTTAAACTTTTTTGTAACCTTATAATCAGTCATAATATGAAGTTTATTATCAGCAATTGATATTTTTAAAAAAGGTAAAACAGTTTTTTCAATACTAAATGTTCTAACACTCTCTTGAGTAGTTTCATCTTCACTAAGTACATCTGCTCTAGGTTTTACAAAAACAACTTGTTCTGGCTCTTTTTTAATATTTTCAAGCTCTTTTTTAATATTTTCAAGCTCTTTAGCTTTTTGTTCATTTTGTTTGTTTGTTTTTGAAATTATTGCATCAAGCTCTTTTTTAGTAACAACTTTCTCTTCAGGTTTTTTTACAACTGGTGCTACTTTCTCTTTTGGTGAAGTTTTTTCATCAATCTCTTTTTGGATTTTTTGAATATACATCTCTTCTTGAATAGACTCTTTAATCTCTAGGCTATTATCAACATTTTCATTATAATTTGAAAAAGGGTTTTCCCTAGCTTCTAATGAGATTGTTAAAACAGCTAATAACAAAATTTTAGGTAATTTTTTCATTCTTCTGGCTCCAAGTTTTTAAGTTCAAAATACTCTTTTTGTAATCTAGCATTTTCTTGTTGTAGGCGTAAATTTTCACTCTCTAAGTATACTTTTTTATACTTTAATGAATTATAAACTTTAAGAGAATTATCTCCAACTAAAAGAAGATTTGCAAAGTGATATGCAAGAAATATTGTAAATAGTGCCAAAAATGTGGCAAAAACTATAAATCTTGCTTTCTCACTTAGTTTTTTCATTATTTTTTAGAGAAAGGTTGTTTCCCTAAATATTCACTATAAGCAATCTCTGAACCAATTTCAAGAAGTCTATTGTATTTTGCAATTCTATCACTTCTTGCTGTGCTTCCTGTTTTGATTTGACCACAATTTAATGCAACAGCAAAATCAGCAATAAATGCATCTTCACTCTCTCCACTTCTATGACTCATAATACAGTTGTAGTTATTTCTTTGAGCAAGTCTGATTGTTTGCATTGTTTCACTTACACTTCCAATTTGATTTGGTTTGATTAACACTGCATTTGCAATCTGTTTTTTAATACCTTCAGCAACAATAGCTGCATTTGTAACAAATAGATCATCTCCAACTAATTGAACTTTGTTTCCAAGTTTTTCAGTTAGGATTTTCCATCCATCCCAATCATCTTCACTTAAACCATCTTCAATTGAAACAATTGGATATTTAGAGCATAAATCAGCATAATAATCAACAAGCTGTGCTGAAGTTAATTCTCTATTTTCACCTTTTAAAACATATTTTTTTGTTTTCTCATCAATTAACTCACTAGCTGCAACATCAAGAGCAATAGATATTTGCTCACCAGCATTATATCCAGCTTTTTCAATTGCACTCATAATAACTGAAATTGGCTCTTCGTTTGATTTTAAATTTGGAGCAAATCCACCCTCATCACCAACTGCTGTACTTTCACCCATTGCATCAATAATTTTTTTAAGGTGTTGATAAATCTCTGCAACTGCTCTTAAACCTTCATTGAAGTTTTCAAAACCTGTTGGCATAATCATATACTCTTGAAAATCTACAGAGTTATTTGCATGCTCTCCACCATTTATAATATTAAACATAGGAACTGGCATAGTCATAGCATTTGCTCCACCAAGATATCTATAAAGTGGCATATTAAGTGAAGTTGCAGCTGCTCGTGCTACTGCCATAGAAACACCTAAAACAGCATTTGCTCCAAGGTTTGAGTAGTTGTTTGTTCCATCAATTTCTTTCATAATTGCATCAATTTCAGCTTGATTAAATGGACTTTGTCCAATTAACTCATCTGCAATTTTTGTATTTACATTTTCAACAGCTTTTAGAACACCTTTACCTAAAAATCTATTATCCCCATCTCTTAACTCTAGGGCTTCTCTTTTTCCTGTACTTGCACCACTTGGAACTATTGCATTTGCTTTTGTACCATCACTTAAAATTACAGTTGCTCTAACAGTTGGATTTCCTCTTGAATCCATAACTTCATCAGCATAAATATTGTCAATATATACCACAAGGTCTCCTAAATTAAATTTTTTTGCTACGATTATATCTAAAAAAAAATTGGGATTTCCTTTATTACTTATATTTAAATATATAAAGGAAAAAGTTTAAAAAACTCTATTTTTCGTCTGGCATTAAATGCATATGTTTAGCAATTTTGAAACCAAGTTTTTCAAGTGCTTCAACATCATCTTTTGGAGTTTTTCCAGCAGTTGTAAGATAATCTCCAATTACAAAAGCGTTTGCTCCACGCTTAAAAATCTCATATTGTCTATCACCAAACATTAACTCTCTTCCACCAGCAACCATTATTTTATGTGCATTTGGAATCATTTTTCTAGCAAGTTCTACTAACTCAAAAGCTTGTTCAATATCAATTGAATTTTCAACTATTGGTAGAGCTTCATTTGGGTGAAAGAAGTTTAAAGGTACATTCATAGGATCAAGTGAGTTTATAGCTTCAAGCATAGATACTCTATCTTCTTGAGTCTCTCCCATTCCAAAAATTCCACCACAAACAAGTTTTAATCCAGCCTCTTTTACATTTAGACAAGTTTGGTATCTCTCATCCCATGTGTGAGTTGTACAGATTGTTGGATAAAAATCTCTTGAAGTCTCTAAATTATGGTTATAGTTATCAACCCCAGCAGCTTTTAGCTCTTTTAGTTGCTCAACAGTTGCAATACCATTACAAGCAATTAATCTTAATCCTAAATTTGCAGCTTTAACAGCTTTTGCAGCCTCTGCAATAAATTTTGTTTTTTTATCTGTAAGACCAGCTCCAGCAGTAACCAAACAAAATCCAACAGCTCCATTTGCTCTTGCAACTGTTGCCTCTTTTACAATTTGTTCAATACTTTTTAGTTTATATCTTTGAATATCGGCTTTATATTTTACGCTTTGTGTACAAAATTTGCAATCTTCGTTGCAAGTACCGCTTTCAACATTACAAATAGCACATAAAAAAATCTCTTCATTATTGTTCATATCTAAACTCTTCTTTCATAAAATTATCTTCATCTATTTTTTTAAAATATCTTGTGATTATATACTCATTTGCATTAATCTCTAGTTTTGCACACTCTATAAACTCTTTTTCCCTAGCACAAATTTCACCAGGATTTAAAAATAGTTTTTTATTGATATATTCGTAACTAAACTCATGCGTGTGACCAAAAATTATGATATCTGTATCGGGAGTTAAGTGCATTGGAAGGTGCATAAGTTTAAAACTTTTATCTTCTATTTTAAAATAATATGGCTCTTTTTTTATATTGTAGTTGTTGCTAAATTCATAAAGATTTTTATCATTATTTCCAAAAACACAAATATATTTTAATCCACAATTTTTCAAAACTTCTAAAGAATCAACTGTGCAAATATCTCCTGCATGAATTAGATACTCGCAATCCTCTTTTTTTAAAAATTCAATAGCACTCTTTAAATAATCTACTTTAAAGTGGCTATCTGAGACAATGGCTATTTTCATCTACTCTTTTTTAGCCTTAGTAGTTTTTTTTGTAGTTGTACTTTTTGAAGCTGTTTTTCTAGCAGGTTTTTTAACCCCCTTACTATCTTTTTCAATTATTTCCAAACACTCTTCTAAAGTAAGATTTGAAGCCTCTTTTGTTTTTGGTATTTTGAAATTCTTTCTACCTTGTTTTATATATGGTCCATATTGTCCATCTAAAACTTGAATTTTCTCTTTTTCAAACTCTTTTATTAAGGCTTTACTTTTAGCCTCATCAATCTCTTTTATAATCTCTTTTGCCCTTTGCTCATCTACCGTATAAGGGTCATCAGTTTTTAGTGAATAATATTTTGTTTTAACTTGTAAATATGGACCAAATCTTCCAATATTTGCTTTAATCTCATTTCCACTATCATCAACTCCAACAACTCTTGGAAGATTGAATAAAAATAGTGCTTCTTCAAGTGTAATAGTATCCATATTTAGTTTTTCAGGAATTGCCACAAATTTTGGTTTCTCTTCATCATCTTTTGTACCAATTTGAACAAAAGGTCCAAATCTTCCAACTCTTGCACTTACAGGTTTTCCAGATTTTGGGTCAATTCCAAGCTCTCTTACTTGTGAATAATCAGATTTACTAATATTCTCCTCTTTATCTTTTATAGTCTCTTTAAAATCACCATAAAAGCTTCTCATTACATCAACCCAAGCTTTTTTACCTTCGGCTATATCATCAAACTGCTCTTCAATACGCGCTGTAAATCCAAGGTCAATAATGTTTGAGAAGTGATCAGTTAAAAAACTATTTACAATCTCTCCTGTTGGTGTTGGAGCTAATTTTTTATCTTCGGTTTTTACTACATACTCACGCGCTTGAATAGTTGAAATTGTTGGAGCGTAAGTTGAAGGACGTCCTATTCCTTCACTCTCAAGTTTTTTAACCAAAGAAGCTTCAGTGTATCTTGAAGGTGGTTTTGTAAAGTTTTGTTCACTACTTAAATTTTCTATCTCTAAAACTGTTCCGATCTTGATATTTGGTAATATTTTTTCAGCACTATCAAGTGCAGCTTCAGGATTATCACTACCTTCTGTATAAGCTTTCATAAATCCAGCAAAAATAATTCTTTGACCTTTTGTTTGAAATTCAAACTCTTTATTTTTTCCTGCTTCTATTTTATATGTTGTATTTGCAATTTTTGCAGTAGCCATTTGAGTAGCTATTGTTCTTTTCCAAATTAAACTATAAAGTCTATATTGAGAAGGATCTAAATATGCTTTTACATCAGATGGTTTTAGACTCATATCAACAGGTCTTATAGCTTCGTGAGCCTCTTGAGCACCTTTTGCTGTTGATTTAAAAGCTCTTGGTTTTGCTAGTGAGTAATCTTTTCCATACTCATCTTCAATAACTTTTTTAGCAGCAGTTGTTGCAACAGTTGATAAGTTTAATGAGTCAGTTCTCATATAAGTTATTAAACCACCTGTATGATTTGGAATATTTGCAACATTTCCTTCATATAGCTGTTGAGCTATCATCATAGTTTGAACAACACTAAGACCTATTTTTCTACTTGCTTCTTGTTGTAGTGTTGAAGTTGTAAATGGCGGAGCTGGATTTCTAGTGCTCTCTTTCTCTTCAATATCTACAAGTTTGTATGAACCACTATTCAAAGAGTTTTCAATATCTCTTGTCTCTTTTTCATTTTTTACTTTGATATTTTTGCCATCTTTTTTTGCTAATTCGCTTGAAAGTTCAGGGTTTATAAAATCTGCTTTTATTTTCCAATACTCTTCAGGAACAAAAGCTCTAATTTCATTCTCTCTATCTACAATTATTTTAACAGCTACACTTTGAACTCTTCCAGCACTTAAACCATATCTCACCTTTTTCCACAATAGTGGTGAAAGCTCATATCCAACAGCACGATCTAGTATTCTTCTTGCTTGTTGAGCATCTACAAGATTTTGATCCACATCTCTTGGATTTTGTAAGGCTTTAAGTATTGCATCTTTTGTAATTTCGTGAAAAACTATTCTTTTTATTGGATTTTTTTCAATTTTAAGTGCAGGAATCAAATGCCAAGCAATAGCCTCTCCCTCTCTATCCTCATCGGCCGCTAGGTAGATTGTTGTATCTTTTGAGATCTGTTTTTTTAAATCAGCTATGACCTTTTTTTTATCAGCACTTACTTGATAGTTTGGTTTAAAGTTATCATCTGGATCAAATCCTAAAGTAGATTTTGGCAGATCTCTTACATGCCCCATAGATGCCATAACTACATAATCTGGACCTAAAAATTTTGATATTGTTTTTGCTTTTGCTGGTGATTCCACTATTACTAAATTTTTCACTTAAATTGCCTTCATATTTTCTAAAAGTGTGCATTCTAACATAAAAAATGTAAGGTTTTCTTAATAGTATGAATTTTAATCTAGCTTATTCAAAAATTATAATCTCAGTTTCCAATTCTATATCAAACTGCTCTTTTACTTTTTGTTTTGCTAGATTTATCAAAGTTATCGCTTCATCAAATGTACCATTTCCGTGATTTACCAAAAAATTTGCATGAGTATTTGAAAACTCCATATCTCCTATCTTTTTACCTTTTAATCCAACAGCTTCTATAAGTCGTCCTGCAAAATCACCTTTTGGATTTTTAAAACAGCTTCCAGCACTAGCAATTTGTGGTTGATTATCTCTCATTTTCACAAACTCATTTTGCATCTCTTTACTAAAACCTTTTTGGATATTAAAAACTGCTTCATAAATAATAGAGTCGATATTTGTATGCCTATATGAAAAATCTATATCCTCTTTTTTTATATATCCATCTTTTGTTTTTATTGAGTGAAGATAGTTGAAAATTTCCCACTCTTTTAATCCAGCATTCATCTTTACAAGTCCACCAATATTTCCTGGTAACTTTGCCAAAAACTCCAAAGAGGCAATATTATTTTTTCTTGTATATGTAAGAAGTTTTCCACTACTAGTAGCACAACCCACATATAAAAGGTTATTTTCCTCTTTGATATAATCAAACGCTTCACCCAAAATTGCAAACTTTTTTTCACATTTTGGTGAAATAAGTAAATTATTTCCACGACCAATTATTTGAAAATCACTATAATCGCCTATTTCATTTATTACTAAAACCTCTTTTCTACAACCAATATGTATAGAAGAGTATCTTTTAAAATCAATTTCTTTAAAGTAGTTTTGCATTAGCTATTTCTTAAATCTTTGTACTCGCTTGGAATTGTAAAATCTTGTGAACGAAGAAGATTTTGATAGTGACCACTTTTGTAACCCAATTCAAATAGTTTATCTATAGCTTTATATTGAATTTCGCTTAATTTTACAGAGTTATCATTTGCATATAGGTCTAAATATTTATCAAGTGTAGGTGCATCAACTCTTATTAAACCTTTTTCAAGCAACATTACAGCTAAAGTTTTTCTATTTTTATTTGCTACATCAACTGCTTTTATAAGTGCATTTTCATATTTTATAGCATCATTAAGTGGAATTGAACGACGAAGACACATTCCACCAAGAGGAAGTGGTAACTCTTCACCATCACATAGCTCTACCCAAATATCCCAAATCTCACGCTCAACTTCAAGAACACTGCTATAAGTTAAAATTGATTCATGAATTAAAACTCCAGCATCAACATCACCATTTATTACAGCATTTTCAATATCTAAAAAGTTCATATAAGTAACTCTTGCATCTGGATAAGCTATTTTAAATAAAAGTGCATTTGTAGTAAACTCTCCACTAAGAGCTACTTTAAAGTTTCTCTTTAGTTTAGCTCCTTTTTTCTTAATCAATTTTGGACCGTACCCTTCACCAAATGAAACAGCAGTTTTAAGTAAGGCAAAATCATCTTTAACAAAAGGATACAGAGCAAAAGATATTGCACAAATATCGTAAACTCCTTTTAGTGTGGCTTGATTTAAAGTCTCTATATCAAGTGCAATATTTTCAAATTTTGTATTCTCTATACTAATCCAACCAAATTTAATAGCATAATACATAAAAATATCATCAGCATCAGGTGAGTGACCTACACTAATAGTTTTAATTTGTTGCATTATTTTGCTCCTTTGTAAGTACTATTTTTCTAAATTTATAAGTTGAGATATCTTCATTTATTAAAGCTATTGTTCCTAAAAGATTTTTATCTAAAACTACTTGTTTTTTAAATTCTTTGTTATCGCAACTAAAAGTTACAAAATCATTGTTTGCTAATTTTGCAACATTTAAAAAAGTTTGACTTGCAATAATTTTTGAATCATCTTCTAAACTATTTTTTCCTAAAAAATAAATAACAGTTCCATTAAAACTCTCAAGATTTTTAGGTTCAACTAACTTCTCTTCTGAACTATTTTTTACCATATTTTCTAACTCTTTTGAAGTAAAAATAGGATTCAAATCTGTATATTTTTCTATATTTTTTATTAATTGAACAATATTTTCAATACTTTTGTGATTTAGTAAATCATCTCCTAAAATCAAAGCTTTTTTTAAAGACTCTTCATAAATTTCAAAAGCCTCTTCAAACTCATCTTCTCCAGCACTACTTTCAGCAGATAAATAGCCAATATCAAGCTCTTCTAAATAGTTTGAAATAATCTTTTTATCTTTTGAAAAAAAGTATAAAATTAGGGCTAAAATAGCCTCTTCACTTCCAACTTCATATTTTATAAATGAGTTATAAAAATCTTTCAACTCATATTTATCTATTGGGTGCATATAGATTATTTTAGCTTGATTTTTTGAAGAGTTTTTTAAATCTTCTAATATCTTTTTATCTTCAAAAAATGTTCCAAGAGTTAAAATAAAATCGTAACTATTTAAATTCATATCTATCCTTATTAAAAAAATCCTACTTTTATATCGCTGTCAAACTGACCCTTTTTCTCTTTTGTAATCTGCTCTTCAAAATCTTTTAGAGTAAATATTGCATTTTCGCTAATTGCTAGTTTGTAAGCTGTATTTTTAATTACAAGCTCAATTTGTCCACCTGTTAACTCATGTTGTGCAATTTTTTCAAAATCAAAATCTTTTTCCAAAGGTAAAGTCTGTGGAATTAGTTTTTTCCAAAGCTCAACTCTTTGCTCTTTATTTGGTTTTACAAACTCAATTTTATAGTTAAATCTTCTTGAAAATGCCTTATCAAGATTTTCAAGCAAGTTTGTAGTTGCTATTAAAATTCCATCAAATTTTTCAATCTGTTCTAAAAATATATTTTGCATTTGATTATGCATCTTATCAGCACTACTTCCTGCACCACTACTTCTTGAACTTAAAAATTGATCAGCTTCATTTAAAAGTAAAACAGGTTCACTTTTCGTCTGCTCTTTTATCTCTTTATATTTATCAAAAATATTTCTAACATTTTTTTCACTCTCACCAATGTACATTGATAAGATTTTAGAGCAATCAAAGCTTAAAACCTCTTTTTTTAAAGATTTTGCCAAAGCTAAAGCTGTTATTGTTTTTCCAGTTCCAGCGTGTCCATAGAATATTATTTTTGCCTCTATTCCTCTTTTTTTATCTTTTATTCCCCAAGTTTTAAGTCTATTTATAACACTTTTATCAACTTGTTTTAAAAGATTATTTAAAGTCTCTTTTGTTTTTGGATTTAAAACAACATCATCTAAGTTTTTAGTTGTAGTGCTTAATTCAAAAATCTCTTGCTCTTTTATTATTGTTTCAAGTTTAATTTTTGAAACAGGTGAACCTTTTTTGTTTGGATGAGAGATTTTGTATAAAATCTCATCAGGAATATAGAAATTTCTATTTATTCCTCCAAAAGGAGTTAAAACTTCATCATAATCAATTAAATTCTTTGATACCAAAGTTGAACTCTCTTCAAGCAAACTTCTATATTTTATCTTTTCATAATCATCATTTGATACAAGTTCAAGAAGATAGTTCATCTCTCTTAATGTTCCATCTCCACCGCTATACTCCTCTTTTAATAGTGCCAAAAATAGAATTTTTTCTTGTTCATCAAGATTATGCTCTTTAAAAAACTCCTCAAGAACTATCTTATTTGTAGTTGCATTTATTCTCTCTTTTATTCTATTTTCTACTAGTAGAAGTTTGTTTTTAAGTCTACTTGAACTAGGTGAGTTTATATCAAAATTTCTTTTTACACTATTTAGTTGTTGAGTTATATCTATTTTTAAAAACTGGTCTTGAAGATACTCTAAATGGTCACTATAATCTTTTATTTCAGGTAAAACAAACTCACTACTTCCACTTTCAAGCATCTTTAAATAAGAGCTAGACAAGCAAACACTTGTGTTTATAAGCTCAAACTTTGAAGCTTCGTTTAGTTTTACTTGGTCAAAAGCTATTTGAACAATCCAACCAAACTCTAAAAGAGATTTTATAATGTTTAATTTCTCTAAGTGCTCATATTTTTCAATACTATAAAATTGACCTAAAATATCAATTACACTTAAAACATCTCTTCCGTTCATATACTCTTTTGAGAGATATTGAAGGATTTTTGCCTCTTCAACACTACATTTTAATTGATTAAAAAAGTTTGTTTTCTCTATATCTTTTGTTTTTAAAAAATCTATTACCTCTTGCATAAAGCTCCGTAAATTTAAATAATATTAAGTTTATATGGTATCTTAAAACTTCTTAACTACAAATGAATAAAAAAATGCTAAAATCTTAAGATATTTTTTTTTGGAGTTTTATTATGCAGAGTTTTTTAAAAATTTCCTCTATTTTTATTATATCTTTGCTTTTTTTTGCCTGTTCTTTACACTACAAAAGCGATAAAGATTTACAAAATGAGCTAGATATTGCAAATAGTTGTAAAAATAAGAGCTTAAAGCTTGAGATGAGTTGCTATGATTTAATAGCATATAAAAGTAGTTTCGCAAATATAAGGTTAGGAATTTATGAACTTAAAACTGGTGAGTCAAAATCTGCTAAAAATAGATTTGAACTTGCAAAACAAAGTGGAAATTTCTATGCAAATGCCTTACTTTCAAATTTGTATGAAAATGGTGTAGCTGTTCAAGAAGATAGCCAAATGGCTATAAAGCTTCTACAAGATGTTGAGTATTTAGATCCAATTGCAGCTTATAAAATATCTTTTTACTATTTTTCAAATGATAATATAAAAAAAGGAATAAAGCTTTTAGAGTTTGCAGCTAATAGTGGAGTTAAAGAGGCTCAAAAAGAGTTGGTTTTGATATATACAAATAATCAATATATAAATGAAGATAGCGAAAAATCTATGTATTATGATACATTGTATCAGGATAAAAAAGAAGATTTTTCTATAAAAATCTACGGGAAATAGAAGATGATACGAAGTAATATCTTCTCAGGTCTTACTGTTGGAATTATTGCATTGCCTTTATCAATGGCACTTGCTATTGCAACGGGAGTTCCACCTGAACTTGGACTTTATACAGCTATTGTTGCTGGTGTTTTAGCAACTGTTTTTGGAAGTAGTAAGGTAAATATTTCAGGACCAACTGCAGCTTTTATTGTAATTTTAATTCCAATAGTTCAAGAGTTTGGAATTTCAGGGCTTCTTCTTTGTGGACTTATGTCAGGAGCTATTTTAATCTTAATTGGACTTTTTAAGCTTGGAAATTTAATAGAGCTAGTTCCATATCCTGTAACAGTTGGGTTTACTTCAGGAATTGCAGTTGTAATTGCAACTTTTCAAATAAAAGATTTTTTTGGTTTAACAATTGATAATTTTACAGGAAGTTATATTGACAAGCTTCTTTTACTTTTTAACTCATTTTCTACATTTAATATTTATGAATTTTTAACAGCATTTACAACACTTTTAATATTGATTTATTGGAGAAAAACAAAAAGTAAAATACCAGCAGCTTTGATTGCTTTGGGATTTATTACTTTGGTTGTTGCTTATGTTAATTATAAGTTTGGATTAAATATTTCAACAATTCACTCAACTTTTTCATATAGTGTTGGAAATTTGCAAGGAAGTGGAATACCTCCTGTTCCTTTACAATTTACTCTTCCTTGGGGATTTCTAGCTCCACATGAGATAAATTTAGATCTTATAAAAGCTCTATTACCTCATGCAATTGCAATTGCAATATTAGGGGCTTTGGAGTCACTTTTATGTGCAGTTATTAGTGATGGTATGACTGGAAATAAAACAGATCCAAATAAAGAGTTAATTGGTCAAGGAATTACAAATATGGTTGTGCCATTTTTTGGAGGAATTCCAGCAACTGCAGCAATAGCAAGAACAGTTGCAAATATAAATTCAGGTGGAACAACAAAACTATCTTCAATAGTTCACTCTCTTTTTATCTTAGTTTCAATTTTATTTATAGCTCCATATATCTCATATCTTCCAATGGCTGGATTATCAGCACTTTTACTTATGGTTGCTTGGAATATGAGTGAAGTTAAACACTTTATAAATATCCTAAAAACTGCTCCAAAAGATGATATTTATGTTCTTTTAGCTTGTTTTAGTTTAACAGTTTTAATAGATATGCAAGTTGCTGTTGCAGTTGGAATTGGTCTTGCTTCTGTGTTATTTATAAAAAGAACGATTGATTTATACTCAATTGAGCTTGTAAGTGAAGATTTAAGTTTACATCCCAATTTGCCAAAAGATGTTTTAATATATGATATAAATGGTCCTATGTTTTTTGGTGCTGCTCAAAAAGCTATGAAAATTCTTTTAAACTCAAGTGATAAAAGAGATATTGTAATTTTAAATATGAAAAATGTATCTTTAATAGATATGACGGCAATGGTTGCACTTAAATCTATAATCGATAGTTTTGAAACAAAAAATAAGAAGCTAATACTCTCAGGTTTAAATAGTAGAGTTCAAAGAAAGATAGAGAGACATATGGATTATGTTACAACTTTTTCAAATATAAATGATGCAATAGAGTATGCAAAACAGTTAAATAAAGTTTTAGAAGAGTAGGAAGTTTACTTCTACTTCTTCATAAAGCTATATAAAGTTTCAATCTCTTTTGCCCAAATAGACTCATCAATAGTCTCTAAAATAAGTGGAATATCATCCATTCTTGAATCGTTCATCAAAAATTTAAATGAATCCCAACCAATTTGTCCAGCTCCTAAACTATCGTGTCTATCAACACGACTTCCAAGCTCTGGTTTTGAATCATTTATATGCATTCCACTTAAATACTCAAATCCTATAATTTTAGAGAATTCATCCCAAGTTTTATCATAAGCTTCACGCGTTCTTATATCATAACCAGCTGTAAACATATGACAAGTATCAATACATACTCCAACTCTACTTTTATCTTCAATTTTATCAATTATATAAGCTAGATGTTCAAATTTATATCCAAGATTACTTCCTTGCCCAGCTGTGTTTTCAAGTACAAGTTTTACACCTCTAGTTTTATCAAGAGCATAGTTCATAGATTCTGCAATATTATTTAAACACTCCTCTTCACTAATCTCTCTTAAATGACTTCCTGGATGAAAATTTAATCTATCTAAAGCTAAAATTTCACATCTTTGAACTTCATCAATAAAACTATTTAAAGATTTCTCTCTAGCCTCACTATTTGGATGTCCAAGATTTATCAAATAAGAGTCGTGAGGTAAAATATGTTTTGGTTCTATTTTTGATTTTTCTAACTCTTTAAACCATAAATCAATTGTTTTATTATCAAGAGCTTTTGCGCTCCATTGTCTTTGATTTTTTGTAAATAGTGCAAAAGCTTTTGCACCAATTTCAACAGCATTTTTAGGAGCATTAAAAACTCCTCCACTAGCACTTACATGCGCACCTATAAATTTCATAATAACTACCTAATAGATTTTATTTTCATTATATCCAAGATATAGTTAAGTAAAATTTATAATTGAATTTTAGATAAAATCTATTTTCAATAATAAAAAGGATTTTTTTGCATAAAAATAGATTTTCAAAAATAGGATATGTTTTAGCGATTGCAGGGAGTGCAATTGGACTTGGTAATATTTGGAAATTTCCATATATAACTGGAGAAAATGGTGGAGGAGCTTTTGTTTTAGTATTTTTGCTTGCAGTTTTTACAATTGGAATTTCAATCTTTATAGCTGAGGTTATTTTAGGAAAAATAGTAAAAAAGGATGCTGTTACAACTTTTGAAGCTTTAGCTCCAAAAAAGCATAAATATTTTAAATATATTGGATTTACTTTTATAACAGGAGTTTTAATAATATCTTTTTATCCAATAGTAATAGCTTGGATTTTGCACTATACGGTATTAAGTTTTACATCACTTCCTACAACTGTAAATTTAGCAGAAGAGTATTTTTTAAACTACTCTCAAAATAGTTTAGGCTCTCAAATTTTTTAT
Source organism: Aliarcobacter sp. (assembly GCF_041672065.1). NCBI lineage: Bacteria > Pseudomonadati > Campylobacterota > Epsilonproteobacteria > Campylobacterales > Arcobacteraceae > Aliarcobacter > Aliarcobacter sp. Next base: position 23,491 of record NZ_JBAZAH010000017.1, read on the forward strand.
TTTAGTTTTATTTTTGGTCTAATTATATTTATTATCTCAAAAGGTGTAAAAAAAGGGATAGAGAGATTAAATAATATACTTGTTCCTGCACTATTTATTATATTTATTGTAATGTTTTTTTACTCTACAACTTTAAGTGGATTTTCAAAAGCAATGGAGTTTATGTTTAAAGCAGATTTTGAAAATTTTGATACAAATTCAATACTAATAGCAGTTGGTCATGCTTTCTTTTGTCTATCTGTTGGAGTTGTTACTATTTTGACATACTCTGCATCAATTAGTGAAGATACACATATTTTAAAAGCGACTATGTTTGTTGTAATTATGGATGTATTAACTGCTTTTGTCTCTGGATTGATTATTTTTACAATAATTTTTAGTGCCGATGCAAATGTTGATAAAGGTGTAGGATTGGTATTTATAACTCTTCCTGCAATCTTTTATGAGATGGGATTTGCTGGAACTATTTTTGCAATATTTTTCTTTCTTGCATTGGCTTTTGCTGCTATTACTTCAGCTGTTTCTATGATAGAACCAGCAATTATGTATCTAATTGAAAGAAGAGGGTTTAAAAGAGTAAAAGCAACTTTAACAGTATCATCTTTTGCTTATATTATAGGATTTATAGCAATTTTATCCTTTTCAAATGAGTTTAAAGAGTATCTTATTTTTTATGAAAAATCACTCTTTGAGTGGTTGGATTTTTTTACTTCAGCAATATTAATGCCACTTGGTGGAATTGCAATTTCAATTTTTGTAGCTTTTGTAGTGGATAAAGAGATAATTAAAAAAGCATTAGTCCCATATTTAGGAGAGTTCTTATTTGCACTTTGGCTTATAGTTTTAAAATACATAACACCATTTGCTATATTTGTTTTGATGTTAAAAGAAGTAGGAGTTGTAAGTTTTTAAGAAGTTTGAGACAATTTAAAATTGTCTCAAAAAGTATTAATCTTCTAAAGAAGAGCTATCCTCTTCACTATCATCGCTTCCTGTAATAATTGCATCATTTATTCCCATAGAGTTTAAAATTTTATCTTCAATCTCTTTTGCAATAGCTGGATTATCTCTTAAGAAGACTTTAGAGTTCTCTCTTCCTTGACCAATTTTTGTATCACCATAGCTAAACCAAGCTCCAGCTTTATCAATAATATCAAGTTTAACACCATAATCAACAAGCTCACCAGTTTTTGAGATACCTTCTCCAAACATAATATCAAACTCAGCTTGTTTAAATGGAGCCGCAACTTTATTTTTTACAACTTTTACTTTTACTCTATTTCCAATTGAGTTCTCACCCTGTTTTAAAGTTGCAATTCTTCTAATATCAAGTCTTACAGATGAGTAGAATTTTAAAGCATTTCCACCTGTTGTTGTCTCTGGGCTTCCATATCCTGTCATTCCAATTTTCATTCTTATTTGGTTAATAAAAATAACTGTACAGTTCATTTTGCTTAAAAGTCCAGTTATTTTTCTTAAAGCTTTACTCATAAGTCTAGCTTGAACTCCAACTTGCTGATCATCCATATCACCATCAATTTCTACTTTTGGTGTTAAGGCAGCAACTGAGTCCACAACAACTAAATCAACAGCACCACTTCTAATAACAGTTTCAAGTATCTCTAAAGCTTGCTCTCCAAAATCAGGTTGAGAAACAAGTAAATTGTCTGTATCAACTCCAATATCTCTTGCATATTTTACATCTAAAGCATGCTCAGCATCTATAAATGCACAAACTCCACCCGCTTTTTGAGCTTCTGCAATTGCGTGAAGTGTTAAAGTTGTTTTTCCAGAACTTTCAGGTCCATAGATTTCAATGACTCTTCCTTTTGGTAAACCTCCAACACCAAGAGCTAAATCAAGACCAAGTGAGCCTGTACTAATAGCTTCAGTTGGAATTACCTCTTTATCTCCTAATCTAATAAGCGTACCTTTTCCAAAAGCTTTGTCTATTTGTTTAATAGCAAGTTCAAGTGATTTTTTTTGATTTTCATCCATGATTTTTACCTCGTTTTTTGATTTTTCTTTTTATGCCGAAATCTTAGCACAATTTTTTAAAAGTTCTTAAAAATATTACAATTTGCAATATTTTTACTCTTTATTTAAATTTTGAATAGTCTCAATTACCTTTATATGGGCTTTTACTCTTTGTTGCATAGTATGAGATTTTATATGTTTTGCTAATATTTTTGTATATTTTTTATAATTTCTTGAATCTTTTTGTAAAGTTGCAAGTTTTTTTTGAATTTTTAAAATATTTTCAGGTATTACTTCTCTCATCTTCTCTTTTTCCGTAAAATTTGAGTTTATTATTACATAATTAAATAAAATATTAAATAAATTAAAAATTTGATAGAATCTACTTCAAATATTAAAATAAGGCTTTTTATGTTTAATGGTAAAAATATACTTATAACTGGTGGAACTGGAAGCTTTGGTAAAAAATATACAGAAATTTTATTATCAAAATATAGACCAAATAAAATAATTATTTTTAGTAGAGATGAGTTAAAACAGTATGAGATGGCTCAAGAGTATAGTGCTAAATGTATGAGATATTTTATAGGGGATGTAAGAGATAATCAAAGATTAAAACAAGCTACTAAGGATGTTGATTTTATAATTCATGCAGCTGCACTAAAACATGTTCCAATAGCTGAATATAATCCTATGGAGTGTATTAAAACAAATATTGATGGTGCTCAAAATGTAATTGAAGCAGCCTTAGAAAACGGTGTAAAAAGAGTAATAGCCCTTTCAACTGATAAAGCTGCAAATCCTGTAAATCTATATGGTGCTACAAAGTTAGCAAGTGATAAGCTTTTTGTTGCTGCTAATAATCTTGTGGGAAATCAAGATATTAAATTTTCAGTTGTAAGATATGGCAATGTGGTAGGAAGTAGGGGTTCGGTTGTTCCTTTTTTCAAAAAATTAATCTGCGAAGGTGTAAAAGAGCTTCCAATAACAGATGAGAGAATGACAAGATTTTTTATAACACTTGAAGATGGTGTAAATTTTGTCTTAAAAAATTTCGAAAGAATGCAAGGAGGAGAGATATTTGTACCAAAAATTCCATCTATGAAAATAGTTGATATGGCAAAAGCAATGGCTTCTAATTTAAGTCATAAAATTATTGGAATAAGAGCAGGTGAGAAACTTCATGAGATTATGTGTCCAGCAGATGATAGTCATCTAACTTTGGAGTTTAATGATCACTATGTAATAAAACCAACTATTAAATTTACAAGTGGGGCAGATTTTTCAAAAAATCTTTTAGGTGAAGTAGGAGTTCCTGTAGAGCAAGGATTTGAGTATAACTCTGGAAACAACACAAAATGGCTAAGTAGTGAAGAGTTTTTGAAAATGGTAGATAAATCATGATGAATTTTATACCTTATGGTAAACAAAGCATTGATGAAGATGATATAAATAGTGTTGTTGAAGTTTTAAAATCAGATTTTTTGACAACTGGTCCAAAAATAAAAGAGTTTGAAGATGAGCTTTGTAAATATACAAATGCAAAATATTGTGTAGCTGTAGCAAATGGAACAGCTGCACTTCATTTAGCTTCTTTAGTTTTATTAAACAAAGGCGATAAAGTAATAACCACTCCAAACTCTTTTGTAGCAACATCAAATAGTATTTTATATGTTGAAGCAATTCCTATTTTTGTAGATATACAAGAAGATGGAAATATAGATTTAGATTTGTGTGAAGAAGAGCTTAAAAAAGATAGCTCAATAAAAGCTATATATGTAGTAAATTTTAGTGGAAATATAGTAAATCAAAAAAAATTAAAATATCTAAAAGAGAGTTACAATATAAAAATATTAGAAGATTGTGCTCACTCTTTAGGGGCAAGTTTTGGAAATATAAAAGCAGGAAGCTGTGAAAATAGTGATTGTAGTATCTTATCTTTTCATCCAGTAAAACATATAACAACAGGAGAGGGTGGAGCTGTTACCACAAACTCTAAAGAGATTTATGAAAAATTATTAGAGCTAAGAGCTCATGGAATAAAAAGATTTCCTGATACTGCTCCTTGGTACTACGAGATGCACTCTTTAGGATTTAATTATAGAATCACAGATATGCAGGCTGCTTTGGGAATTAGTCAATTAAAAAAACTAGATAGTTTTATAAAAAGAAGAAAAGAGATAGCTTTAAAGTATGATAAAGCTTTTTTAAATAGTTTTGTAAAACCACTTTATAGTTTTACTAATAACTCATCTTATCATCTTTTTATTGTAAAAGTTGATTTTTCAAAATTAAATATCTCTAAAATAGAACTTTTTAACAAAATGAGAGAGAAAAACATAGGGCTTCAACTTCACTATATTCCTATAAATAAACAGCCATATTATAAATCTCTTGGATATGGAAACGAAGATACACCTATTATGAATAGATACTATAACGAATGCTTTTCGCTTCCTATGTATCCATTATTAAATGATGATGAACAACATTATGTGATAAAAAGTCTTCTAGAGGTTTTAAAATAGATGCATAAACTTCTAGAATCTCAAACTGTTGAGTTTAAACAAATATGGAAAGATGAATACCTAAAAACTATCTGTGCATTTGCAAACAGTGAAGGTGGATTTTTGTATATTGGTTTAGATGACAACTCAAAAGTTCTAGGAGTTGAAAATATTGAAGAGTTGATTGAACTTCTTCCAAATAAGATAAATAATCGTTTGGGATTAGTCGTAGATATTTCTATAAAAAATTCAAATACTCAAAACTATTTAGAGATAAAAGTGAATAAAACCTATGCACCAATTTCATATAATGGTAAATTTTATATAAGAAGTGGAAGTAACACAATAGAGTTAAATGGTGGAAATCTTACAAACTTTTTACTAAAAAAATATGGTAAAACTTGGGATGATGTTATTGAGGAAAGATTTACTTTAGATGAGATTGATTTAAAAACTATTGAAAAGTTTAAAAAACTAGCAAAAGATAGAGTTCCTGATATTGTAAATGAAGATAATATTGAAGAGCTTTTAAGAAAGTTAAATTTATATGAAGGAAATTATCTAAAAAGAGCTGCCATTTTACTTTTTGGTAAAAATCCACAGAAATATTATATTCAATCGCACTCAAAAATAGGAAGATTTTTAAGTGAAACAGATATTCAAAGCAGCGATATTATAGAGGGAAATTTGATAAATCAAGTGGATATGATACTTGATATTTTAAGACTTAAATATCTAAAAGCATATATCTCTTATGAAGGTGCTCATAGAAGAGAAAAACTAGAGTATCCTTATGAAGCTTTACGAGAAGCTGTTATCAATGCTTTGATTCACAGAGACTATACCAATACTTCAAATCTGCAAATAAGAGTTTATGATGATAAACTTGTGCTTTATAATGGAGCAACTTTAAATCCAGAAGTTCCAATAGAAAAATTTAATCAACCCCATCAATCAAAACCATTTAATCCAACTATGGCATCTGTTTTTTATAAGTGTGGATTTATTGAAAATTGGGGAAAGGGAACTATAAATATTATAAATGAATGTTTAGAATATGGTCTGCCAGCACCTACTTTTGAGTATGAGTGGGAAGCTGTAAGAACTACGTTTTATAAAAGAGTTGAAAATGAAATAGTAGATGGCGGTATAAATGGCGGTATAAATGGCGGTATAAATGGCGGTATAAATATGTTATTTGAAATTATTTCTAAAAACAGTGGTCTAAGTGCAGTTGAAATAAGTAATAAATCAAATATTCCTCTAAGAACAGTTCAAAGGCAAGTTAAAGAGTTAAAAGATAAAAATCTTATTGAGTATAAAGGAAGTAAAAAAACAGGAGGATACTATGCAAAATAGTTGTGTGGCGATTATTCCAGCAAGAGGTGGAAGCAAAAGAATTCCCAAAAAAAATATAAAATTATTTCATGGTAAACCACTTATTGCTTATAGTATTGAGGTTGCTATAAAATCAAAACTTTTTTCTAAAGTTATTGTTTCAACAGATGATGAAGAGATAGCAAAAATTGCTAGAAGTTATGGGGCAGATGTTCCATTTATAAGACCAAAAGAGTTAAGTGATGATTTTACAGGAACAGGTGCTGTTGTAAATCATGCTATAGAATTTTTAAAAGCTCAAGGTGAAAAAATAGATTTCATATGTACAATCTATGCAACCGCTCCATTTTTGCAAGAGAAATATTTAATTGAAGCTTACGAAAAATTAAAAAATTCAAATGCAAGAAATGCTTTTTCTTGTACCTCTATGCCATTTCCTATTCAAAGAACTTTTAAAATAACAAAAGATGAAAGATGTGAAATGTTTTGGCCAGAAAATTTTTCTAAACGAAGTCAAGATTTAGAAGAAGCCTACCAAGATGCTGGACAATTTTATTGGACAAATTTAAGTGTAAAATCAGAGGATATTATATTTGGTAAAGATAGTATTCCAATAATACTTCCTAGATATTTAGTTCAAGATATTGATACACTTGAAGATTGGACTAGAGCTGAATTTATGTATGAAGTTGTACAAAGAGAGTTAAAATGAATATTTTAATAAGAGTTGATTCATCTTCATATATTGGAACTGGACATATTATGAGAGATTTAGTTTTGGCTAAACAATATAAAAATGAAAATATCATTTTTGCTACACAAGATTTAGTTGGAAATATAAATCATAAAATTATTGAAGCAGGTTATAAAATAGAACTTCTAAAATCAAATGATTTTAAAGAGTTAAATGATTTAATAAAAAAACTAAATATTGATATGGTAATAATTGATAATTATAATATAGATTATAATTTTGAAAAAAAATTAAAAGAAGATAACTCAAGTTTAAAATTTTTTGTTTTAGATGATACTTATGAAAAACATTTTTGTGATATTTTATTAAATCACAATATATATGCAGATGAAAAAAAGTATAAAAATAAGGTGCCAAAGTATTGCAAACTGCGATGTGGAAGTAGATATACACTCTTAAGAGATGAGTTTCTGGAAGCTAAAAAAGCCAAAAAGAGAGTAAAGAAAAAAAATCAAACAATATTTTTGGGCTTAGGTGGAGTTGATCATAAAAATTTAAATATAAAAATTTTAAAAGTAGTAGAAAAATTTAAAAAATCTTTGAAAGTAAATTTAGTAACCACAAATGCAAATAAAAATTTAGAAGAGCTAAAAGAGTATTGTAAAGATAAAAAGTGGATAAATCTACAAATAAATTCAAATAAAGTTGCAAAACTTATGAGCAAGAGTGATTTTTCAATTGTAACTCCAAGTGTTACAGCTAATGAGATTTTTTATTTAGATTTGCCTATGATTACTATAAAAACTGCAAAAAATCAAAAAGAGATGTATAAATATTTAAAGAAAAAAGGGTATTTTACAATGAAAAAGTTTGATAAAAGATTGCTAGAAAAAAGTATAATTAAACTTTTAGGAGATTAAAATGGAAATTATAAAATTCGAAGAGTTAGAAAATAAGCTGATAAAATATAATGAAGAGTTTGTTTTAGTTGATAGAGATGTTGCACAGCTCTATGGGGTAGAGACAAGAGATATAAATAAAGCAGTTTCAAATAATCCTGAAAAGTTTCCAGAAGGTTATATTATAGAGCTAAATGAAGATGAAAAAAAAGAACTGGTGGAAAATTTCCACCGGTTCAATAAACTAAAGCACTCTACAGTAAATCCAAAAGTTTTCACTGAAAAAGGCTTGTATATGTTGGCAACTATTATAAAAAGTAAAGTTGCTACTCAAACAACTATTAAAATCATAGAAACTTTTGCCAAAGTAAAAGAACTCTCAAGAAATATAAATGATATTATGAAAACAGATGATGAAAATATACAAAAAAATTTAGCTTCTAAATCAAATAAGATTTTAGAAGATATAATTGAAATAGAAGATGAAATATTATCAAATGATGAAGATGGAGAAGTTATTGAAACTACAACAAAATTTGAGTTTAATTTAGGCTTTGCAAAAGTTAGTAGAAGTATAAAAAAGATTAAAAAGTAGGTCAGTATGAAAATAGGTAATTTTGATTTAAATAAAGATGGAGTTTATATAATTGCAGAACTTAGTGCAAATCATAATGGAAGTTTGCAAACAGCACTTGATACAATAAAAGCTGCAAAAGAGATAGGTGCAAATGCAATAAAACTTCAAACATATCGTGCAGATACAATGACATTAAACAGTAAAAATTCTGATTTTATGATAGATGGTGGAACTTTATGGGATGGAAAAAATCTTTATGAACTTTACGAAGAGGCTTATACTCCTTGGGAATGGCACAAAGAGCTATTTGATTATGCTAGAAGCATAAATATTGATATTTTTTCAACACCTTTTGATAAAAGTGCAGTTGATTTTCTTGAACAATTTAATCCAAGTGCATATAAAATCGCCTCTTTTGAAATAACTGATTATGAGCTTGTAAGATATAC
>NZ_JBAZAH010000018.1:0-30355 GCF_041672065.1 Aliarcobacter sp.
TTTTCAAGAGCTTTTGCAACTTTTTTTAGTGCTATATCTCCTTGACCATGTCCGTAATTGTCGTTGTATGGTTTAAAAAAATCAATATCTATCATCAAAACAGCTAAAGATTTTTTATCTCTTTTTGCTTCAAGAAATGTTGTTTCAAAAGTTTCATCAAAATATCTTCTATTTCTAATATTTGTTAAACCATCATACATAGATATTTTTTCTAGTAAATCATTTTTAATCTTCATTTCAAGATAGTTTTTTAATCTTAATTTTGTGATAGTTTTATTAAAAGGTTTTGTAATATAATCAATAGCACCCAAATTTAAACCATACTCTTCATCCTCTTCACTGTTTCTGGCAGTTACAAAAATTATAGGAATATTTTTTGTTTGTTCGTTGTTTTTTAATATTTTACAAACTTCATAGCCGTTAATATCAGGCATTTCAATATCTAAAAGTATTAAATCTATATCATTTGGTGCATTTAAAATTTCAAGAGCTTTTGTGCCGCTTTTTGCAATTTTTACTTCATAAGTATCTTTTAGTAGATCATGAATTAAAAGCAGTGTTGTTGTCATATCATCAACAACTAGAATAGTTGGTTTTTTGAACTCCATATCTCTCCTAAAGAATATTATTTTTTCAATTTAAAAATAAAGCTTTGATTTTATATCAATTATTATAAATATAATATAAAACTATAAATTAAGAGTAGAAATCAAACTTAAGAAAATTTTATTTTAGCACTCAATATATAATAGTGCTAAAAAAATAAAAAACTTTAGCCAAGTTTAATAAAGGTTTGATAAAATTCCTTTTTGAAAAATTTAAAATATTTATAATAAATATAAAAAAAGGAGATTTTTTTATGGCAAAACATCAATTTCAAACAGAAGTAGGGCAACTACTTCACCTAATGACACACTCTTTATACTCAAATAAAGAGATTTTTATAAGAGAGCTTGTATCAAATGCTAGCGATGCTATTGATAAATTAAACTATCTAAGACTTACAGATGAGAAGTTAAAGGAGAGTTTTGCTTCTTGGAAAGGTGAGATTAATATCTCTTTTGATGAGAAAGATAAATCTTTAACTATAGTTGATAATGGTATTGGTATGAATGAAGAGGATATGATAAACTCTATTGGTACTATTGCAAAGAGTGGGACTAAATCTTTTGTTGAAGCACTAACAGGTGATGCAAAAAAAGATTCAAACTTAATTGGTCAATTTGGGGTTGGATTTTACTCTGTATTTATGGTTGCAGAAAAAGTAGATGTAATCTCTAAAAAAGCTGGTGAAGAGACAGCTTATAAATGGAGTTCAACTGGAACTGGAGAGTTTGATTTAGCACCTTGCACAAAAGAGACAAATGGAACAGTTATCTATATTAAATTAAAAGATGATGAGGTAAGTGAGTTTGCAAGTAAATATAGAATTAAAAATATAGTTGAAAAATATTCAAACCATATTGCTTATCCAATTTTCTTAAATTATGACGAAGAAGTGACGCAAACTTTAAGTGAAGAGGATAAAAAAGCTGGAAAAGAAGCAGTTAAAACTATTGAGAGAAAACATGAACAAATAAATGAAGCAACAGCACTTTGGACTCAAGCAAAAGCTAAATTAAAACAAGAAGATTATAATAACTTCTATAAATCGATTTCTCAAGATAGTTCAGACCCACTTCTTACAATACATACAAAAACGGAAGGGGTAAACGAATATACAACACTATTTTACATTCCTAAAATTGCTCCAATGGATATGTACAGAGCAGATTATCAAAGTGGAATTAAACTATATGTAAAAAGAGTATTTATAACAGATGATGATAGAGAATTATTACCAACTTACTTAAGATTTGTAAGAGGAATTATTGATAGTGAAGATTTACCTCTAAATGTTAGTAGAGAGATTTTACAAGAGAATAGAATCTTAGCAAATATCAAACAAAGTAGTGTTAAAAAGATTTTAAGTGAGATTAAAAAATTATCAAAAGATGAGGAGAAATACTCACAATTTATTGAGCAATATAATCGTGCATTAAAAGAGGGAGTTTATCAAGATTATACAAACAAAGAGTCAATCTTAGAGCTTTTAAGATACAAATCTACAAATGATGAGAAAAAATTAACTTCACTTGAAGATTATAAACAAAGAGCAAATAGTGAACAAAAAGCTATTTACTATATTGTTGGAGATAATGAAAAAGTTTTAAGAAACTCTCCTTTAATCGAAAGCTACAAAAAAAATGGAATTGAAGTTTTAATCTTAGATGATAAAGAGATAGATGAGATTGTAACTCCAACAATTGGTGCATTTAAAGAGTGGCAATTTAAAGATGTTACAACTTGTGAAGCTCCAAAATCACAAATTAGTGAAGAGGAGAAAAAAGAGATAGATGAGAAGTATAAAGATATTGTTGTGAAAATCAAAGAGAAACTAAAAGATGAGGTAAAAGATGTAAAACTTACTTCAAGACTTGATAGTTTTGCCTCTTGTATTACAAAAGATGAGCAAGATGCACAAATGGCTGCTATGGCTCATATGTTTAAAGCAATGGGACAAGAAGTTCCAGATGTGAAACCAATTTTAGAGATAAATCCAAATCATGAGATAGTACAAAAACTAAATCTTACAAAAGATGAAGAGCTTATTGAAGATATTGCTTGGATTTTATTGGATTTAGGAAAAATTAGTGAAGGACTTGATGTAAGCGATAGAGTTGCATTTACAAAAAGACTTACAAAAATCACTTCAAAAGCTCTATAAAACTTCAATTTTTAGCTCACTTGGTTTTTTTAAACCAAGTGGTTTCTTGTTTAATACTTAATTTATTTTTTGATACAATCATCTTAAATACCAATATTAGGAAACAGTTTTGAAAAAAATAGTTTTATTCATAATCTTAATTTTAGTTTTTACTCTACTATATTACTTTTTTTACATAGATAAAAAATCAAAAAATCTTGATGGATTTGCATCTGGAAATGGAAGATCTCAAACAACACAAATTGATATATCCTCAAAATTTTCTGGAAGATTACAAGAGATAAATGTGCAAGAGGGTGATTTAGTAGAAAAAAATCAACTTCTTGCAAAAATAGAAGTAAAAGAGTTGGAGTCAAAACTTCAAGAAGCAATCGCTCATAAAAATCAAGCTGTTGAAAATAGAAAGTTTGCATTACATATTGTAAAACAAAGAGAGAGTGAACTTTCACTCGTTAAAAAAGATTTTGACAGAGCAGATAAACTTTTTAAATCAAAAAGTATTTCACTTGCAGATTTTCAAAAAAAACAAACAGAGTTTAAAAATGCCCAAATAGCACTAGATGCTGCAAAAACTCAAATAAATAGTGCAGAAGCTTTAATAAATGCTTTAGAGGCTCAAATTGAAACTATTAAAATAAATATTGAAGATACAAATCTTTATTCACCTACTAAAGGAAGAGTTCTATATAAAATCGCACAAAATGGGGAGATTGTAGCAAGTGGTGGAAGAGTTTTAGTCGTTTTAGATTTAATGGATACTTATATGGATATTTTTCTTTCAACAGCACAAGCTGGTCTTGTAGATGTTGGAAGTGAAGCTAGAATAGTATTTGATGCCATTCCAAATATTGCAATTCCAGCAATTGTTACTTTTGTGTCGCCTATGTCTCAATTTACTCCAAAAGAGATTGAAACAAAAGAGGAAAGAGCGAAGTTGATGTTCAAAGTAAAAGTAAAAATCAATCCATATTTACTAGAAAAATATTATGAAAGAGTTAAAACAGGACTTCCTGGAGTTGCTTATGTAAAATTAGATAAAAATGCAGTTTGGCCAGAACATTTAAATAATTTACCAAAAGATATTAAAGCAAATGAGTGAAGTTGTTGTAAAAATAAGTAATCTTTCACATAAATACAAAGATGTACTCGCCTTAGATAATATAAATTTGAGTTTACCAAAAGGGAAAATGGTATGTTTTATTGGTCCAGATGGGGTTGGAAAATCTACACTTTTATCAATTATATCTGGAACAAAAATTATACAAAACGGAAAAGTTGAAGTTTTAAATAATGATATGAGCAATAAAAAATCAAGAGATGTAATTTGTCCAAAAATTGCTTATATGCCACAAGGTTTGGGAAAAAACTTATATATGACTCTATCTGTTTATGAAAATATAGAGTTTTTTGCCAAGCTTTTTGGATTAAATAAAAAACAAAGAGAAAAAAGAATCTTACAACTTCTACAAAGTACAGACTTAATAAAATTTAAAGATAGAGCTGCTGGAAAATTATCAGGTGGAATGAAACAAAAACTTGGACTTTGTTGTGCATTAATACACGACCCAGAGATTTTAATCTTAGATGAACCCACAACTGGAGTTGACCCTCTTTCAAGAAGAGAGTTTTGGAAACTAATAAATCTTATAAAAGAAAAAAATCAAGATATGAGTGTTTTAATAGCAACTGCTTATATGCAAGAAGCTGCTACTTTTGATTCAATTATTGCTATTGATGATGGAAAAGTTTTAATGCAAGGAACACTACAAGAGATTTTGAAAAATACAAATAGTGTTGATATTGATGAGGCTTTTATAAAACTTTTGCCAAGTGAAAAAAGAGTTGGGCATGAAAAATTGGTAGTTTCTAAAAAAAATGATGAGGGTAGTTCTTACTCTATTGAAGTTGAAAATCTTACAATGAAATTTGGTGATTTTACCGCTGTTGATAGTGTAAATTTGAAGATAAAAGATGGAGAGATATTTGGATTTTTAGGCTCAAATGGTTGTGGAAAAACTACAACAATGAAGATGTTAACAGGATTATTGACTCCAAGTAGTGGAACTGCAAAACTTTTTGGAAAAGAGCTTCAAAATAGCTCTTTAAATTCAAAAGAACTTGTAGGATATATGACTCAAAATTTCTCTTTATATGGAGAATTAAGTGTATATGAAAATTTAGAATTACATGCAAAACTTTTTCATATAAAAGATGAAAAAACAAGATTAGAGTATCTTTTAGATGAGTTCTCTTTAAAAGAGTATAAAGATAGTTTTGCAAAAGATTTACCTTTGGGAATAAAACAAAGACTCTCTTTGGCAGTTGCTGTTGTTCATAGTCCAAAAATGCTTATTTTAGATGAGCCAACTTCAGGAGTTGATCCAGTTTCAAGAGATAACTTTTGGAGGCTTTTGCTCACTTTATCAAGAGAGAAAAAAGTTACTATTTTTATCTCTACTCACTTTATGAACGAAGGTGAAAGATGCGATAGAATCTCTTTGATGCACAAAGGAAAAGTTTTAGTAAGTAATACTCCAGAACAACTAATAAAACAAAAAAATAAAAATAGTCTTGAAGATACATTTATAGCCTATTTAGAAGATGCCTTAGATGAGAGTGAGAAAAAAGAGATTACTCTTGAGAATCAAGATATAAATATAAAAAAAGAGATTAAGCAAAGTAGTTTTTTTAGTTTACAAAGAGCATTGGCATATAGTTATAAAGAGTCTTTAGAACTTTTAAGAGATAAGGTTAGATTAACTTTTGCACTTTTAGGAACGGTTATTTTACTTTTTGTTATGGGATATGGAATAAGCTTTGATGTTGAAAATCTAAAATTTGCAGTTTTAGACCAAGATAAATCGCCTATTAGTCAAAATTATATACAAAATGTTGCTGGTTCTAGGTATTTTATTGAAAAAGAGGAGTTAAACTCTTTTGAAGATTTAGATTTAAAGATGAAGAGTGCCCAAATTAGTCTAGCTTTTATAATTCCACCTGATTTTGGAAAAAATATACAAAAAGGATATAAACAGGAGATTTCTGTTTGGATTGATGGAACTTTTCCTTTTAGAGCTGAAACAATTTATGGTTATGTTCAAGGTTTACACTACAACTATTTGAAAAATTATTATAAAGAGAGTTTGGGAGTTGATTTTAAATCTGATGTAAATATTCTTTTAAGATATAGATATAACCAAGATTTTAAAAGTATTTACTCTATGGTTCCAGCAGTTATATCTATTCTTTTGATTTTTATTCCATCTATCTTGATGGCTTTGAGTGTTGTAAGAGAAAAAGAGCTTGGTTCTATTGTAAATTTTTATGCTACACCTGTACGAAAAATGGAGTTTTTACTAGGTAAACAGCTACCTTATATAGTTGTTAGTATGATTAGTTTTTTTGGTTTAGCTATTTTGGCTATTTTTATTTTTGGAGTTCCTTTAAAAGGTAGTCTATTTACACTTACTTTGGGAGTTTTTTTATATATTATTTGCACAACAGGAATGGGGCTTTTTATCTCATCTTTTGTAAAAACTCAAATTGCAGCACTAATGGGAACTGCTGTATTAACACTTCTTCCAACAATACAATTTTCAGGATTAAGAGAGCCTGTTAGTTCACTTGAGGGTATAGCTGAATATATTGGAAATATATTTCCTGTAACACACTTTACAAATATAAGTAGAGGTGTTTTTAGTAAAGATATATCTTTTAAAGATTTACATCTTGAGTTTTTTGTATTAACTACATCAATTTTTGTAATACTATATTTTAGTTATTTAGTTTTAAATAAGCAGGAAAAATAAGTGATAAGAACATTTTTAAATATTTACAATCTAATGATAAAAGAGTTAAAAATAGTAGTATATGATAAAGGTATGTTTATATTTATCATATATGTTTTTTCAGTAGCAATTTATGTAGGTGGAACAAAGGCTTCAATGGAGCTAAAAAATGCTCCAATAGCATTTGTAGATAGTGATAAAAGTCAGTTGTCACATAGATTAATTAATGCTTTTTATAAACCAAGATTTAACACTCCTGATACTATCTCGTATTATGATATTGATGAAAAGATGGATTCAGGATATTACACATTTATTGTTTTAATTCCAAGTGATTTTGAAAAAGATGTTTTATCCTCTAAAGTTCCAGAAATACAAGTAAATATAGATGCTACAAGAATGACACAAGCTGGAATTGGTGCTGCGTATGTAAAAAATATTATAAGCCAAGAGATAGATACTTTTTTAAATAAAAGTGTTGAAAATAGTGTAAATCCAGAATTAATTATAAGATATAAATATAATCAAAACCTAGCAGGTGAATGGTTTGGAAGTATAAATGAGATTATAAATAATATTGTGATGATATCTATTTTACTTTCAGCAGCATCTTTAGTTCGTGAAAGAGAACATGGAACTATTGAACATCTAATGGTAATGCCTTTGACATCTTTTGAAATAATGATTTCAAAGATACTTTCTGTTTGTATTATAGTTTTATTAGGAGTTTGTTTTAGTATATTTTTTGTTGTAGAGGCATTTTTAGAGATTCCAATTAGTGGTTCAATTCCTTTATATTTGTTTTCTACTTTTTTAGTTCTTTTTGCTACAACATCAATGGGTGTTTTTATAGGAACAGTTGTAAAAAATATGCCCCAACTTGGAATGGTCTTTATTTTGACAATTTTACCACTAATGATGCTTTCAGGAACTATGTCACCTTTTGAGAGTATGCCACAAATACTTCAATACCTAATGAATTTAATGCCAACTAGCCATTTTGTTGAGTTATCACAAGCTATTTTGTTTAGAGATGCAGGATTTTTTATTGTTTATAAACAGATGATAAATATTTTTTTAATAGGTGTTGTGTTTTTTATTTCGACACTTTTTATCTTTAAAAAAAGCTTGGGAATGGATAATTAAATTTTTATTTTAAATTTGTTGAATAGTTAGAAAATTTGCTATATATGTAATAAACCAATATTTAGATAGAATAAACTTTAAAAAATATTTTAGGAATTTTATGGAACAGTTTATTCAAGATTGGGGTTATGTAGCCCTTTTTTTATACTCATTTGGTGGTGGTTTTTTAGCATTAGTTATAGCTGCTGCTTTCTCATTTGATGGTACTTTAAATATATATGTAACAATTGCAGTTGCTGCTTTTTCAAATATTATTGGTAGTCAGTTTCTATTTTTTATGGCAAAAAAGAATAAAATATTTGCCCAAGATATGATGAATAATCACAAAAGAAAAGTTGCATTTGTTCAACTTCTATTTAGAAAATATGGATCATTTATAATTATTGTTCAAAAATATATTTATGGAATTAAAACTTTAGTTCCTTTGGTTATGGGAATTTCAGATTACAATGCTTATAAATTTACAATTTTAAATATTATAGCTTCTATTTTATGGGCTGTTACTATTGGTTATGTAAGTTATATAGCTGGATCTTTTTTATTAGAATTTGCTGATAATATTAAATATATAGGTTTAATCACAGTTGTAGTTGTATTAGGTATTTTAATAATGAGTTTTAGACCAAAAAAGAGAAGAAAGAGTAGAAAAAATGAAGTTTAATGAACTAAATATAGATAAAGATTTAGTAGAAAATTTAGAGAGTTTAAACTTAATAAATCTAACACAAATTCAAGAAAAGAGTTTAAAATATAGTTTAGATGATAAAGATTTAATAGCTCGTGCAAAAACAGGTTCTGGAAAAACTCTTAGTTTTTCACTTCCAATAATAAAAAATTTAAATCCAAAAAAATTTAGAGTTCAATCTTTGATTTTAGCTCCAACAAGAGAGTTAGCATCGCAAATAGCTACAAATTTAAGACAATATTTAAGACATATTCCAAATATAAAGATTTTAACTTTATGTGGTGGAGTTCCATATAAACCTCAGGTTTTATCACTTAGTCATGAGGCTCATATTATTGTAGGAACAGCTGGAAGAGTTTTAAAACATATAGAAGAGGCAAATTTAAAGCTTGAAGATATAAATAGTTTTGTTTTAGATGAAGCTGATAAAATGCTTGATATGGGCTTTTATGATGATATTTCAAAAATAGCTTCAATGCTTCCAAAAAATAGACAAACTATGCTTTTTAGTGCAACTTATGAAGAGAATATTAAAAAATTAGCAAAAGATATTTTAAATAAACCAGAGTTTGTAGAGGTTGAAAATGAAGAGAAAAATCATATTCTACAAATTTTTTATGATACAAACAACAAAGATGATTTAATTGAAAAATTAATCAAAAAATATGAGGCAAAAAGCACAATAATATTTTGTAATCAAAAGATTACTTGTGAAGATTTAGCAGATAGCTTATTTAATAGAGGCTTAGATGTATTAACTTTACATAGTGATTTGGATCAAAAACAAAGAGATGAAACTTTGGCAATTTTTTCAAATAAGAGTTATCCAATTTTAATTGCAAGTGATGTTGCAAGTAGGGGAATTGATATTTCAGATATTGATTTAGTTATAAATTATGATGTAGCACTAAATAGTAAAATTCACACTCATAGAGTTGGAAGAACAGCAAGAGCTGGTAAAGGTGGAGTTGCTATTACTTTTTATAATCAGGCTGAAATGAGTAGAGTTTTAGAGATTAAAGATGAGTTTGGTGATATTTTATTTGAAGATGATAGTGATATAACATATAATAGTAGTTTTAAAATAGATAGTGAATTTAGAACAATTTATATAAATGGTGGAAAAAAACAGAAACTTAGAAAAGGTGATATTTTAGGAAGTTTAACAGCTGGAATTGGCTTAAATAAAGATGATGTTGGAGTTATTGATGTACTTCCTACTTGCACTTATGTAGCTATAAAAAAAGATAAATTAGATTTTGTTATGGAAAATTTAAATAAGACAAAAATAAAAGGGAGTTACTATAATATTTATGAAAAATAGAGATAAGTTCATTAAAACTATGTTACTATTTTTAAATATTTTTAGGGGTTTAAATGCTTGCAAATAGAATTTTTATAAAAACTTTTACAATATTTTTAATACCATTAATTATTGCTCTAATATTAAATATAAATCTATTTTATAATAGTTCAACTACTATAGAAAATATGCTATCTATAATATTATTTATATTTATCTTTATTCTTTTTGTATACTCTTTTTTAGTTCTAAAAAATATGGGTTCAAAACAAGAGAAGAGATTTTTAGATGCACATAAGCATCAAAATATATATAAAACATTAAATTTACTAAATAAAATGTTGCCAAAACTTGATAAAAAAAATATGGCATTTTCACAAATTTGTGAGATTTTATCAAAAAATAAAAATATATCTTTTAATTTTATATATGATATTGATAAAAAAGAGTTGATCTCTCAAAAAACAGTTCAAAAAGAGTATTTAGAAAATAGAGCTGCAAAAAAAGATTTTGTAAGTGAAACTTTGGTCTCTCAAATTATAAAAAGTGGGGAGAGTTTAGTTGTAAATATTCTAAAAGATGAGAAAAAATCTATTTTTTATGGAAAAACAGATGAGTTTAAATTAAACTCACTTTTAGCAATTCCTATAAAAAAATTTGATAAAACAGTTGGAGTTTTGGTTATTTACTCTCATTTTCAAGACTTTTTTGATGAAGATATTAAAAATATTTTTGAAAAATTGGTTTTGGATATAACAGCACTTTTAGAAAAACTTGAATTAAAAGAGCAAAAAAGAAGACAAGAAGAGGAGTTAAAACTTACTTCATATGCTTTTGAAGAGTCTTTTGTACCTATGATAATAACTGATAAAAGAAACAATATCATAAAAGCAAATCATGCATTTTTAAAAATAATGGGTTATGAAAGAGCCGATATATTAGGAAAAAATCCAAGAATTTTTAAAACAGCACATCAAGATTTTACATCTGCAAAAAGATTATGGGATACTCTTTTATCAAAAGGTTACTGGAGTGGAGAGGTTTATAATAGAAAGGCAAATGGTGAGATAATTGCTTTAAAAGGTACAATTACAGTTGTAAAAAATAGTGAAGGACAAATCACAAACTTTATTGGTCAATATATGGATATTAGTGAACAAAAAGATAAAGAGAAAGTTTTACAATATCAAGCAACTCACGATAATCTAACAGGTCTTCCAAATAGACTTTTATTAACAGATAGAATAGAACATGCAATTACAAGAACTTTAAGACATAAAATTTATGGTGGACTTATTTTTATAGATTTGGATAATTTCAAAGAGGTAAATGATACTTTAGGTCATGATATAGGAGATATTCTTTTAATAACTGTTGCTCACAAAATTAAAGAGTGTGTAAGAGATGAAGATACAGTTGCTAGAATTGGTGGAGATGAGTTTATAGTTTTGATTGATAATGTTGGAAATAATAGTGATGATGCTAGAAAAAATATAAACTTTATAGCTCAAAAAATAAAAGACTCTTTAAATAGTATAACTCATATTGAAGGTCATATTAATGTTTCAACTCCAAGTATTGGAATAACTTTGTTTCATGATGCAAGTGTAAGTGTTCAAGATATTATAAAACAAGCAGATACGGCTATGTATAGTGCTAAAAAACAGGGTAAAAACTCAATTGAGTTTTTCTAAAATCCCCTTTTAAATATTACAGTTATTATTTAAATCATTTGTTAAAAAGTCATCGTAAGGTTCTAAATGAATACTTACAATCCACTCTCTTTTCTCATCTATTCTTTTTATCTCATCTTCTATTTCATGACTTATTTTATGGGCTTCCATTAGTGTAATCAAGCAGTTAAAAACTATATGAACATCAACAAAAAATTGATTAGAAGCCTCTCTTGTTTTTAAAAGATGGTATGAATTTACTTGAGGGCTATTTTTTATAACTTCCTCTATTTGAGAGACAATCTCTTTGTCAAGTGATTTATCTAATAAAACCAAAGTCCCTTTTTTGATTATTTCAAAAGCTGAGTATATAATATAAAATGAGATTAATGCTCCAATAATAACATCAAAAATCTCATACTCTGTAATAGATACTAAAACAAGAGATGCTAAAACAGCAATATTGCTTAAAACATCAGTTTTATAGTGTAAAGCATCAGCTTTTATAATCATAGATTGAGTCTTTTTTGAAACATAATTTAAATAAGTAACCAAACCTATTGTTATAATTAAAGATAGAATCATAACATAAATTGAAATATCTAAATATTGAGAAGTCTCTCCTAAAATAGCCTTTTTTACTGCATGATATAGAAGAAAAATCCCAGAAAGAGTTATTATAACTCCTTCAATTACCAAAGCAAATGCCTCTATTTTACCTCTTCCATAATTAAAATTTTTATCAGCTGGTTTTTCTGAATTTAAAACAGCAAAATAGTTAAATATAGATACAAACATATCTAAAATAGAGTCAACAGCAGATGCTAAAACTGCAACAGAGCCACTAAATATTCCAATTATTAGCTTAAGTAGAGTTAATATTGCAGCAACAGTAGAGGATACTATTGTTGCTTTTTTTTGAGGTGAAATTTTAATATTCATAATTTATGGCGCCAATCTTGAAATAGTCCAGCTACCATCTTCTAGTAAGCTATATAAAAATCTATCGTGAAGTCTATCTTCTCCACCTTGCCAAAACTCAATTCTTATTGGTTTTAAAACATATCCACCCCAAAAAGATGGTAGTGGAACTTCACCTTTTAAAAATTTTCTTTTCATCTCATCAAATTTTTGCTCTAAAAGTGCTCTTGAGCTTATAGTTTCACTCTGTCTTGAAACCCAAGCTCCAATTTGGCTACCTTTTGGACGACTTAAAAAATATTTAAGTGAATCAGCCTTTGATATTTTTTCGATATTTGCTTCAATTTTTACTTGTCGCTCTAGTGGTAACCAAGTAAAAAGTGCTGCAACTTTTGGATTCTCTTCTATTTGTTTTGCTTTTTTACTATCATAATTTGTGAAAAAAACAAAGCCTTTTTCACTAAAATATTTTAGTAGAACAGTTCTAGCACTTGGCATCATATTTGCTCCTACAGTTGCAAGACAAAATGCGTTTGGTTCTATTAATTTCTCATTTATTGCATCATTAAACCAAATTTCAAACTGTTTAAAAGGATTTTTATCTAAATCTTTAATATCAAAATTTTTTGTTGTATATTTTCCTCTAATATTTGCTAAATCCAAATTTGACTCCTTAATCATCAAAAATATTAAATAGTATCTGTTTTAAATCATTTTTCATATCATCTAACAAAACTTTTTTATTTGAATAGATATAAAAAGGAACTGTATTTCTCATAGAGTGTTTTAATCTTTTTCTTAAAGTTGAAATCTCATCAATATTTATAAGCTCTTCTGTATCATACAAAAAGAAATCTTTTGCTATTCCTAGATTAAAAGATACTATTTGATATGCAAAAAAAGATTCATCTTTTTCATATTTTTTTACAAAATCTTCCAAAGCAACTTGTAGTTTGTTTAATCTATTTTGAGTAATAAATCCAAAACTCTCTCTAAATTTATATCTTTCAATTGTAGAAAAATTTAATACTTTATAAAAATCATTTAAATTTTTCCAATGACTTTTAAATCTTCTTTTACCAAATAAAATCTCTTCAAAACAGTATAAGTATTTTATATCTTCTTTAGTTAAAAGCTCTTTATTTCGTAAATCAAAATATCTATTTTTAAAAAGTGAAATTAACCAATTTTCATCTAATAAAGAGATAGTATCCAACTCTTTTTCTCTATTTTTATTTTTGAAATTCCAAAGCATTGATATTGAGTTTGAAAGTTTATCATCATTGTTTTGATCTTTAAAATATTCATTTGATAGATATTGAACAACAGTTTCAAGCAAAGAGTCTGTTTTTGCAATTCCATCATTAAAAATAACTTTTTTATATAGATTAAATCTCATCTCCAACATATGCTCAATATCAATTAAGCTTGTATCAAAAAAACTCAAATAAAAACTACTCTCTTTTTGTACTAAAACAGCTTGTTTTGTAATTCTTATATGATCATTAGCACCTGTTATATAACCACTTGCCAACATATCTCTGTTTATATAATCAAGTCTATCAGCATCAACAGTGCTATCTATAAAATTGTGTAAAACTTTAAAATCAAAATTTTCAAAAACTTGCTCCTCTAAAATTAAAAGTGCTAATTTTTTGATTAGTTTTATATACTCTTTTTCACTCTCTTTTGAAATTAACTCTTCAAGCTCATAATCAAAAAGAAGTTTTAATAGATTTTGACCAATAGCTTCATGTAAAACCTCTTTACCATTGTTTGTAATCTCTTCATAATTTTCTTTAAATATCTTCTCTTTATTTAAAAGCTCTTCACTTTTATCCTCTTTTTGTTTGATTGTTTTATAGACTTTTTTTAAAGCATATTCAACTTGATGAGAGAAAGGAAGATGTCCAACATCGTGAAGAAGACCAACTACTCTTATGGTTTGTAAAAAAATAGTATAAGTTGATCTTTGAGATTTTGATTTTGTTGGAATTGTAAATTGATATAGTGCTTTATTGTCAAAATACTCCATATCATCAATATTGATTTTTAGATTATCTTTTTTAATAATAGAGATTAAAACTTTTTTCAAAGATGCCAAAAAATCATTTTTTGTACTCTTATTTGCATTTAAAAGAGCATTTTTAAATAAAAAAGCACTTAAATGCATTGTTCCTAAACTGTGAATAAATCTCTTTGTTGTAATTGATGGATAAGAGAAATATGCCAAAGCATTTTGTGTAATAAATTGTAATCTATTTAAAATTTTTGTTTGAAGAATTTTATCTTCAAGCTTTGTATATTCAATGTGATTGTAAATAGTGTCGTTAATTAGTCTATTGTGTATTTTATATCCTTTTTATTTATTGATTTTTATTTTCAAAAATTCTCTCTGTAAACTCTGCAAACTTACCACGAACAGCTTTTTCAAGCTCTATTGCAAACATTTTAAGTTCACTGTGAGTTTGTGAAGTCTGTTTTAAAAGAGTTGTTAATCCGTTATTATATTTGTTTAAATATAAATTGTCTATTTGTCTATTTGAACCAATTACAATTGCCATACAACTCTCATCGAGTCTTGAAAGTATTAGTTGAGTTGTTTTTTCACTACTATTTTGCCACTCATCTATAATTACAATAGAGGCTGATAATGTTCTTCCTCTAGCTTCCCCTGGCCATAAAGTCTCTATACAATATTTTGTTTGTAACTCTTCTACTTTAGAGCTTATTGATTCTAAATTTTCTCTATTTTCACTCTTTTTTAGATATTTTTTAGCAATAAACTCTAAAGTATCATATAAGGCCATATTGTAAATTCTAAACTTCTCATCGTTTCCAGATAAAAAGCCAACTTCAGCACCTTTATCAAGTGATTCAATTGAGTTTCTTACATATACAATTTTGTCATATAAACCCAAATCAATCAATCTCATGGCACTTATAATTGACATTAATGTTTTACCACTTCCTGCTTTTGCATCAACTACAAGTAAGTCAAACATATTTGACAAAATCGCTTTACAAAATAGTTTTTGTTTTAGATTTACGGGTTTTATATTTAAGGTTTTAAAATCACTCTCTTTTAAAATATCAATTTTGCCATTTACAATGGTTGCATACTCAATATTTCCATCATCACTCTCAAATGAGTATGAAAAATTTTCAATCTCATAATTATCATCTACTAATTTAATATCTTTATTCTCTAAGCTATTAAATAAAGATGAATCAAGTTTTAAGCTCTTTAAAAAATTAAATTTTGGAACTGTAGATTTATCATCATGTAAAGTCTCTGTTTTAATCCCTTTAAAAAGGGCAAAAGTTCTAGCATAAACATCAAGTGATAAAAATATAGTTTGACAACCTTTAAAATACTCTTGAGCAATAGAAGCAACTTCAATAATTCTTTTATCATTTGATTCAGATATATGAATCTGCTCAATTGAAGTATCATATCTATCTTTAGAGATAATATTAATATTTATATCATCATCATAAAGTTTTACAACTTTAAAACCAGTTTTATAATCAAGCTCTTTAATCTTCATCTTAGCTAGTAATCTTGCAAACTCTCTTGAATAAAAGCCTAATTCATTTGTCAGTTTCTTTTTGTCCTCTAGCTCAAGTAAAACTGTTTCAGGAATAACAATATGGTTAGTTTTATTGTCTGATATTTTGTAGAGATTTTGAAGATTTTGTAAGATGATATTTGTATCTAATACATATACTTTTTCTTTCATAGTAAAATTTTATCACAAATTAATATCAAAAAGGTTACATAAAATATAGTTTTTAAAAAACTATAGTATAATCTAATTCTAATTTTTAAACAAAGGCATAAGATTGGAAATTATTTTTATAGCTTTATTATTGATAATTGTTTTTTTTCTAGTTGTTTTAATAATAATTAAATATAAAAGTAGCCAAGAAATGCAATCTGAAATCGAAGATTTAAAAAGAAAAAATAATATTTTAAGACAGTACAATAAAGCTACAAAAACATCAAACATAATTTCAAATAGCGATTTAAAAGGAAATATTACCTATGTAAACGATAAGTTTTGTGAAGTTGCTATGTATACAAGAGAAGAGGTAATGGGTAAACCTCACAATCTTTTAAGAGGTGAATCAGATGGAAAAATATTTAAAGAGATGTGGGAAACTATTCAAAGTGGAAAAGTTTGGAAAGGAAATCTTAAAAATACAAAAAAAGATGGAAGTTTTTACTATATAAATACAACAATATCTCCAATTTTTGATGAAAATGGAAAAATCTTTGAGTATGTTGCAATTAGACATGAAATTACAGATTTGGTTCAAAAAACAAATGAGTTAAATAGAATTTTAAGAGAGGATTATTTAACAGGAATTGGAAATAGATACAAACTTATAGAAGATATTTCAAAAAAAGAGAGTTTATCTATTGCACTATTGGATATTAAAAATTTTAGTGAATTAAATGATTTGTTTGGATATCAATTTGGTGATATGGTATTAAAGTTAGTTGCTAGAAAAATTGAGGATTTAATAAAAAAATATAAAAATTATAGTGTTTATAGAGTAACTTCAGATGTATTTGCTATTTTAGCTCAAGATGTAAAAAGAGAAGATTTTATAGAGTTTGTTAAAGAGATATCTTTAATTGTTTCGGAAAAACCTTTTAGTGCAAATAGAAGACAGGTCTTTATATCACTTGCTTATTGCTTCTCATTTGAAGAGAAATCACAACTTTTAGAGAGTGTTAATATAATAAGAAAATATGCTAAAAAACATAAAAATCATATCATTTATGATAAAAATCTTAATATAGAAAAAGAGTATGAAAACAATATTTACTGGACACAAAGAGTAAAAACTGCTTTAGAAAAAGAGCAAATAATACCTTTTTTCCAAGGAATTTATAATTTAAAAACTCAAAAGATAGAGAAATATGAAGCTCTTGCAAGATTAAAAGATGATAATAGCACAATAACACCTTATTTCTTTTTGGAGATATCTAAAAAATCTGGACAATATAAAGAGATTACAAAAAGTATTATAGAGAAGAGTTTTGAGTATTTTAAAGATAAAGATTATGAATTTTCAATTAATCTTGCTTTTGAAGATATATTAGATGATGAGGTAAAAGATTTTTTAATCAAAAAAATAGAAGATTATAATATAGGTTCAAAATTGGTTGTAGAGATAGTTGAGAGTGAAGAGGTTGAAGATTTTGAACTATTAAATGAATTTTTAGAGCTTTTAAGCTCTTATGGATGTAAAATTGCAATAGATGATTTTGGAAGTGGATATTCAAATTTTGAGTATTTAACAAAAATGAGAGCAGATTATATAAAAATTGATGGCTCTTTGATAAAAGATATTTTAGATAGCAAAAGTAATCAGAATATTGTAAGTATGATTATAGGTTTTGCAAAAGAACAAGGATTTAAAACTATTGCAGAGTTTGTATGGAGTAAAGAGATTTTTGATAAGGTAAAAGAACTAGGAGTTGATTATATTCAAGGTTACTATATAAGTGAACCAAAAGAGAATATAGATGCTTAAGAGAGATATCTCTTAAACATCTGATAGTTTTACAAGAGCTTTTAAAATCTCTTGTGCACTATCTTTATTTAAAGCTTTTTCATAAGTTGTTAAAATTTCTCTAGCTAAAATATTTGCACCTAAGTGTTGAAACATAATTCTCATAGCTTGAAGTCCTTTTTGACCTCCACCGCCACTGTGTGTTGCAAGAGCAACTATTTTATCATTAAATGCATCTCTCCAATTTTTTGTTGATCTTGAAGTCCATGCCATTGCATTATTTAATACAGGTGGCATAACTCCATTGTACTCAGGTGCAACTACAATAAAAGCTTTTAAATCCATTATTTTTGTAGTTAAATCAAGTACAGATTCAGGAATACCATTTTTATCCTCTTCAACTGTGCTATATAGTGGTAAATTATAATCAACTAGATTTATAATTTCACTATCAAAATTTAATTCATCTGCTATATATTTTAACTCATTTGCTAATTTTAAATTATTATTAGAACTAGCTACTAATATTCCAATTTTTGACATTTTTAAATTCCTTTTATATTTTTTATAAGAGGTGATTATAGCTTAGATTTTATTAATTGAAAGTATTTTGATGGTGGTTCGAGACAGAATCGAACTGTCGACACAAGGATTTTCAATCCTTTGCTCTACCGACTGAGCTATCGAACCACAATCATAAAGTGGTGGTGAGAGAAGGATTTGAACCTTCGAAGCCGTAGGCGGCGGATTTACAGTCCGCAGGATTTGACCACTCTCCAACCTCACCATAAAAAAGAACTTAAATTAAGTGGATGGGGTAGAAGGATTCGAACCTTCGAATGACGGTACCAAAAACCGTTGCCTTACCGCTTGGCGATACCCCAATAATTTAAGTGGACGAAATTATAGTATTATGAATATTAAACTTTGATAAAAATATCGGCTTTTTATGAAATTTATTCATAAAAAGCAGGAGTTGGAGGAAAAGTATCAAATGCTCTTTTAATTGCAAAATCAACTTGATTTTTATTTTTAATATTTTGAGTTGGATGTGAAAATTGAAGATAGTTTATAGATTCAGGAATAGTTTTCTCTTTTTTATATACAAAAGCAACTTTTTTGCCCATTTTTTCACTATTTTCAAATATTGTTTTTGCATATTCAAAAATGTGTGGAAACTCTTTTTTATTTAATTTATCTCCCCAGCAAAAAAATAGAAACTTTCCAGCTGGAACAAAGTTTTTTACATCTATATACATAATATCTCTATCAAACTCAGTATTCTGATTTGAGTTATATTTTTCTAAATCTTCATTGAATTTATTTAAAAGAGTGCTTGAGTCAATATGACCCTCTATTAGATTAAACAAATTTTTAATCTCTACAATTTTTCCTTTACAATGCTCACTCATCGCTTGTTTAAAAGATGTTATGTAGCCTTCACTTTTTAACTCTATTAACTCATCAAAAGAGTTAAAATCTTGTTCTAATAAAAATTTATTAGAGTCATAACCAAGAGGTGTAACAACTGGATTATATAAAATCACTGTTCCAATTATATTTTTTTTTCTACTCTCTTTTGTTTTTATTAACTCTTTAAACTCTTTTACACTTATATCATTTTCTCCAAAGTACATATAACTTTGAGTTAAAAAAACCTCTTCGTACATTGTTTGAATTTCACCAAAATATTGCATTTTTATCCTTTATTATCTCTATTTATATATGTTTTAAAGTCACCACACTCTTGAATTAGCTCATTATAATATCTTGTATCTTTAAAATTATTTTGTAAAATATTAAAATATCTTGAACCACTATTTTCTAAAAATTTTTCATAAAACTCATCAGAACCATAGTTATAAACACTATTTTTTTTCCACCAATTATTCTCTTGAGGATATTTATCGTAGTTTAAATCAAAAATAGCCAATTTTGTCTTTGCAATTAAATATGTTATTTTAGCATTTAGCTCTATATCTTTAGAGTTTTCTAAAGCTTTTTCATAATAATTTATTGCAAGATTTAATTTTTGCTCTTGAAGTTTTGGAGTGTGAACTAAATAGTTACTTCTATAAACAGTTGTAACTCTATTTATATTTCCAAAGTGGCTTAGGTTGTACAAACTATTTGCTAATAGGAAGTTATCCATAACACTATTTGGATTTTTTTCTAACTCATTTTCTATTTTAATAACTCTTTGCAAAAACTCTCTTATAGTAAATGGTTCTTTTGTTCCACTTCTATTATTTCCACGAATTAGACCATTAAAAGGGTTGAATTCAACTTTTGTTTTATCTAAGATTTCAAAATTTGTATCAAGAGCCTCTTGAAATTTTAAATTGTTTATCAAAACTGTAATTTTTGCAAAATCAAAACTACTCTTATTTGCTGTAACCATTTTTTTAAATTTAGTTTGTAAAAATTCTCTAAGTTTTGTATCTTGTTTTGTCTCTAAAAACATTTCAAATTTTTTAAAGTTCTCTAGGTCAAGATCTTTGTACTCTATATAGTAAAAGTTATCACTTAAATACTTTTCAAAATCTTGATTTTGGTTTTTATATAGATTTGATAGAGTGTTTAAAGTATATTTATATATATCAAACTCATTTTCATTAAAATGTGAAACTCTTTTATAAATCTCATCTTCAATACTACTATCTATACTTTTCAATGAGTTTAAATATAAAATATAAGATGCAACTTCTAACTCATGTTTATTTGGAAACTCTACTAATAATCTATCTAAAATCTTTTTTGACTCTTCATATTTTTTGAAATATATATTAAAGTGAACTAAACTTAAATCTACTAAATATCTATCATCTTTATCTATATTTTTTAAAAAATCAATATATTCACTATTTTCATTTTCATAATCTTTGTAAGCACTACCGTATGTGTTATGAAGAGTTTGAGATTTTAAAAGTTCTCTAAAAATAAGAAAATCAAGCCATTTTGAATTTTTATCTATATTATATATATTTTTCATCTCTTCAAGAACATTGCTATTGTAATTTAAAGCTCTAATAGCATACATTTTTGTTTTTTCATCAACATTTTTAGCATAATTTAAAAGTTCATCAAAATTCTCTTGAGATTTAATATATTTAAAATTATAAAAACTTAAATGAGAGTTTATACTATTTTCAAAAAGTTTTGAAAACTCATAAACTCCTTTTGCAATTTCATTGTTTTTTACTAAAGCACCTGCATATAAACCTTGAATCCAATCTTTTACAATTGAGTTGGAGTTATTTAATAGATAACTATATTTATTGTAAATATCTAAACTATTTTTTGTGCTATCTTTATAGTGAGATAATCTAAGTGCTATATAAAAGTATCTCTGCTTTAAAAAACTATTTTTTGTATTATCTATTTTATTCAAAGCTATTGGAATAAAATCTTTGCAATATGTAAAATCTTGATTGATGTAGGGATTATAAGTTACACAATACTCTTGCTCTTTTATAAATTTTAAATACTCTTGAAACTCTTCATCTAAAATTAACTCTTGATTTCTATTTTTATAAATAATATCTTCGAGCTCTTTTATTGAAAATCTATTTTCAAGTGCTACTTGCCACTCTTTTAGATTCTCTTTTTTATTTTTTATACTATATTTATAGATAATATCATTGTATGTTGAAGCGCTTGATAAATCATTTGAGTATTGTAAATATAGATTATCTTTGTTATCTAAAAAATGAAACTCTACATCTTCACTATTCCACCAATATCCACCACCACAAGAAAAAAGTGATAGTGATAAAGATATTGTTAATAGAACTATTTTAAAAATCATATATTTCCTTATTGTTCTAAAATTTGAGCAAGATTATAGCTATTTTTATATTTATATGTATAAAAAATAATCTCATTAAAATAGTTTTTTGAGTGTTTTAAAAAGTCAGATAATGCAATTTTTAAATCATTTGAAGTTACATAATCAAATCTTAAAATATCATCTTTGTAGATATAAATACCTTTAAAATAGTGACTTTTTAATACTTGAAAACTGTTATTTTCTAAAGCTTTGAAATTTTTATCAAAATCCTCTTTTGTAATGTTCTCAAAAAGATTTATAGCTCTTTTATTTCTAAATTGTATAGCTTGAGAGTATAAAGGAAGAGCAAGTTTTAATTTAAGAGGGTAATTTTCAAAATTAAATAGATATTTTTTTGCTATATTGTTATCTAAAATATAGTTTTTTGTATTAAAATTTCCCAACTCTGACATATTGTAATACATTAAAACTCCATAATCAGCAGGTGGAATACCTGTTTGTTTATAGTATTTAATTTGATGCAATCTTAAAGTAGTGCTAATAGTTACTTTTAATTCATTTTTTAACTCTTTTAAAAATAAAAAGTAGTTATTTTTAGAGCTATCACTCCAGTCGCAATCTATTTGTAGTTCATTGAAATTAAAATTAAAGCTATTTAGAATTTTGATTATATCTTTGCTTAATCTTTTAAAATCAACATTTTGCATAGTTTTATTTGTAATATAAATTGTTGGAATAAAATCTTTTGGAGGATTTTTTATAAAGTTTGTTTTTATAATCTCAAGTTTATTTGAGTAGTCTATATCTAAAACTTTTATATATAACTTCTCATTTAAAATCTCATTTTTATAAGAATTTTCCCAAACATAGTATGAGATTTCAAATTTTTCACTATTTTTTGAGAAAATAAAAATAGAAAATATTAAAATAAAAGCTAAAAGTATAAAAATATATCTCTTCAAATTTACTCCAAAGGTGGTAAAACTATAGCTTTTTTAGCTCTTGTAGCTGCTACATAAAAGATATTTAACTCTTCATTTATTTGAGTAAAGCTATAACTATTTTTACTATTTTTAATCTCTTTTTTATTAATAAAATCATTTGTCATAATAACTTGATCATACTCCATACCTTTTGCTTTATGTGCTGTTGTAAATATAATTTCAGCTTCATCTTTATTTTGACATAAAAGCTCTTTTGCTCTTTTATTTATCTCAAAAATATTATCACCATAAGTATTTATAAATTTTATAATATTTAAATAGTCTTGATTTTTTGTCTCTTTTGCAAAATTTTCTAGCTCATATATTGTGCTAAAACTCTTTATCTCATCCACAGATATTTTCTCATTTTTTCTATTTTTTAGATAAAAAATTGAGTAAACAGTTTGATTCATAAATGAGTATGATGAGTATCCACCTTCAAAAAATATCTTTTTATTATCTTGGATATATTTTACTAACTCTTGAATTAGTGCAAATGATGTTCTTGAGATTATACAAATTGGTTTTGATTTGTCTAAATATCTATCTCCAACTTCTGTAGTTGTCTCAATACCATTTAAAACAAGGTTGTTTTTTCCATTTAAAGAGTAGAGTTTGTTTAAATTTCTCTCTAAATATTTTGCATAGGAGTTTGAAAATCTAAAACTAATAGTTAGATTATAAGCTGGAAGATCAATCTTTGCAAGAGCATTTGTTGCATATCTAAAACTATATATTTGTTGAAAACTATCTCCTACATATATACGATTTTTACCAAAACTTTCAACAATACTAATCATAACATCACTTATATCTTGTGCTTCATCAATTAAAATTAAGTCATAATTTAAATTTTTATCAAAATTGCTACTTAAATAGTACATTTTTAGATAAAAATCGTGAGTTGCATCTATTTTTCTATTTTTCATTGCACTTAAAACAACTTTTAGATGCTCTTTTAGTTTATTTTGGTTTTTATTTAAAACTTCCAAAAACTTTGCACTAAAGTCACTTTGTTTTATAAAACTATCAATTAATCTATTATCAAGCTCTTTAATACTTGAGTTACAATAAAAATTTACTAAATCTCTTAAAAGTGAGAGATACTCATTTGAAGCATAAAAGCTTTGATTATTCTCATCATATTCATAATAGCTAATAACTCTATCTAAAACAGTTGTTTTTAACTCATTTGTTAGATTATAGTTTAAAGCTCTTGTTCTTTTGTAAATAAATGAGTGAATAGTGCT
Source organism: Aliarcobacter sp. (assembly GCF_041672065.1). Lineage (NCBI taxonomy): Bacteria > Pseudomonadati > Campylobacterota > Epsilonproteobacteria > Campylobacterales > Arcobacteraceae > Aliarcobacter > Aliarcobacter sp. The sequence goes on from NZ_JBAZAH010000018.1 coordinate 23,836, forward strand.
TGATTCTAAATTTGGCACTTTGAAATCTTTTAATTTCTCTAAAATTGATGTTTGTAAAGATTTGTTATAAGCTAAATAAAGAATTTTTAAATGTGGATTTTTTTGTGCATATAGAAGTAGAGTTGTAGTTTTTCCACTACCAGCAACTGCATTTATTTTAAAAGAGCTTAATGTGCTATTTACAATATTCTCTTGTTCATTAGTTTTAACTATTTTTTGCAAAATTATGAAATCTTTCTTGAAGTTTTACTTTTTAAAAGTCAAAATTATACTATTTTAATCTTTATTAGAGATATGATTTATATTTTAAGGAAGTAAAGAGTACTTTTAGTACTCTTTATTGTTCTCTTCTTCCTCTTTTTTTAACTCTTCAGCAATTGAACCCTCTTTTTCTCTACTTAATCTTGAGATTAAAATATAAAATAGAGGTATAAACAAAATTGCTAAAAATGTTGCTGTAAGCATTCCTCCAATAACTCCAGTTCCAATAGAGTGCTTACTAGCAGCTCCAGCACCACTACTAATTGCAAGTGGCATAACACCAATTGTAAATGCTAGTGAAGTCATAATAATTGGTCTAAGTCGCACTTTTGCAGCTTCTAAAGCTGAGTCAATTAGATTGTATCCCTCTTTTCTTTTTTGAAGAGCAAACTCTACAATCAAGATTGCATTTTTGGCTGCAAGTCCTGCAAGAACTAAAAGTCCAACTTGGAAGTAGATATTGTTGTCAAGTCCTCTTAAATTTGTAGCTAAAATAGCTCCAAAAATAGCAAACGGTACAGCTAAAACAACAGCAATTGGAAGCAACCATTTTTCATAAAGAGCTGCTAAAATTAAGAATAGGAATATAATACCAAAGATAAATGCTTGAGCAGAACTTCCACCTATTTGTTTCTCTTGATAAGCAGTTCCAACCCAAGATATTGTATATCCTTGAGGTAAAACCTCTTTTGAAACCTCTTCAATAGCTTTTAATGCATCTCCAGAACTATATCCAGCTGCTGGTTGTCCTGAAACTTTTGCAGCTTGGAAAAGATTAAATCTTTCAACAATATCAGCTCCAACATCTTTTTTCAAAGTAACAAAAGCACTTAAAGGTAGAAGTTCTCCATTTGATGATTTAACATAAATATACTGCATATCATCAACATTTGATCTATATGTATCAATTGCTTGCATATTTACTTTATAAGTTCGTCCATAAAGTGAGAAATCATTTACATAAAAACTTCCATAAGTTGCATTTATTGTGTTATAAATATCATTTATACTAACACCTTTTGCTTTTGCTTTTTCAATATCAACATCCATTTTGTATTGAGGAATATTTGCAGATAGTGAAGTTCTAACACCCATTAATTCTGGTCTAGTTTGTGCTTTTTGTATTACAGCATTAACAACTTTTTGTAAATCTTCAGTGCTTCCACCTGTTCTATCTTGTATATACATATCAAATCCACCTGTTACACTCATTCCTATAATTGCAGGTGGAATAACAGCTATTGAAAATCCTTCACTAGTTTGCATTAATTGGGCACTAAATTTCTTTAAAAGTGCTTGAGCTGATTGACTTGATTCTGGTCTTTCGTCCCAATCTTTTAGTTTAATAATTGTTGCAACTGTATGTGTTCTTTGAGCTGATGTTGTAAAGTCATAACCAGCTAAAGTAATAATATTTTTAACATTTGGGTCTTTTGAAACAATAGCATTAATCTCTTCACTTAGTTCTATTGTTCTTGAAAGTGATGAACCTGGAGGATTAAATCCAAATATAAATATTGTTCCTTGATCCTCATCAGGTACTAAACCTGTTTTCATATCTTTAAACATATCGTATGATATAAATATTAACCCACCAAATAGCAACATAGATATTAAAGAGTATCTAATTGTTTTTTTAACTAAATATGAATAACCTTCAGTTGCTCTATCAAACATATTATTGAACCATTTGAAAAAACCTTTTGGTTCATGTTTTTTATTTTTTAATATTCTTACACATAGTGATGGTGTTAAAGTAAGTGCAACAAATCCTGAAATAACAACGGACACAACAATGGTAATAGCAAATTGTCTATACATCTCTCCACTTAATCCACCCATAAAAGCAACAGGTACAAACACAGCTCCAAGTACCAAAATAATAGCAATTAAAGCTCCTGTTACCTCTCTCATAGCTGCAAATGCTGCCTCTTTTGGAGTTTTACCCATCTCCATATGTCGTTCAATATTCTCAATAACAATAATAGCATCATCAACAACAATACCAATAGCAAGAACAAGTCCAAAAAGAGTAAGAAGATTTATACTAAACCCTAAAGCATACATTCCAGCAAAAGCTCCAATAATAGATACAGGAACTGCAATTAGTGGAATAATTGTAGCTCTCCAGTTTTGTAAAAATAGATATATAATTAATATAACTAAAATAAGTGCTTCAACAAATGTTTTAACAACTTCGTTTATAGAAGCAGAGATAAAATCTGTACTATCATAAGGAATAGTATAAGTCATATCTTCAGGGAAACTTTTACTAGCCTCTTCAAGTGCTTTTTTAATAGCAGCTGCTGATTCTAAAGCATTTGCTTCACTTTGTAAAAATACACCAATTGGCAGTGAAGGTGCATTATTTAATCTTGTTTGCATACTGTAATTACTAGCACCAAGCTCTATTGTAGCAACATCTTTAAGCTTTAAACTACTTCCATCAGGATTTGAACGAATTACAATATTAGCAAATTGAACAGGGTCATCAAATCTCTCTGGAGTTTGAATTGTATATGTGTACATCTGTTTATTTGCAATTGGTTCAGCTGCAATTTTTCCAGCTGCATATTGATTGTTTTGCTCTTTTATAACAGCAATTACATCAGTTGTAGCAAGAGAGTATTTTGATAGTTTTGAAGGGTCTAGCCAAACTCTAATAGAGTAATCTTTAGCCCCAAAAATCATAGCATCTCCAACACCTTCAACTCTTTTTAGTGTTTCAACCATATTAAGTAGTGCATAGTTTGATAAATATATAGAGTCATAAGTGTTATTTGGAGATTGAAGCATAATAAATTGTAAAATACTAGGACTTCTCTCTCCTACAACAACTCCAACTCTTTGAACTTGCTCAGGCATTGAAGACAAAGCTGCTTGAACTCTATTGTTTACATCAATTTTTGCACTATCAGGATCTGTTCCTACTTCAAAATATACATTAATTGATAAATTTCCACTATCATCAGCTAAAGAGTTCATATAAATCATATCTTTAGCACCATTTATCTGTTGCTCAAGAGGAGCTGCTACTGTTTTTGCAATAGTATTTGCACTAGCTCCTGGATAATTTGTACTTACAACAATTTGTGGAGGAAGAACTTTTGGATATTGTTCAATTGGTAAATTGAACATAGAAATAAGTCCAACTAGAAATATAATAATAGATAAAACACCTGCAAAAACAGGGTTTCTTATAAAAAATGCTGAAATCATACTATTTCTCTTTATTTACAATTTGAACTTTTGTGTTAGGTCTTACTTTTGCAATATTTGAAATAACAATTTTTTCACCACCACTTAGACCACCTTTTATAATAACACCATCTTTAATCAAATCTCCAGCAACAACTGGTTTTGGGTTTACAATATTGTTATCATCTACAACCATTACTATTGAAGCTTGAGATGTTTTTAAAACAGCATTTTCAGGAACTACAAAAACATCACCTAAATCAAGATTACTAATTTTGATTTGTGCAAAATCTCCAACTAAAAGATCACCATTTTTATTATCTATTTTTGCTCTTAAAAGCAAAGTGTCAGTATTTGAATCTATTGTTGGAGATACAAAATCTATCTCTCCTTGATACTCTTTACTATTTAAAATAAGTGTTGTTTTTGCTTTGTTATCTTTTATCTGCTTTAAAAAGTTATTCATATCTGCTCTTGGAAGTGAAAACTCTGCATGAATTGGATTTGTATTTGTAACAGTTACTAAAACAGAGTTAGTTGCGCTTGTTCCAACTAAATCACCAATATCTTGTCTTTTAATTCCAGCAATTCCATCTATTGGACTAGTTACATGTGTGTAGTTGTATTGAATTTGTGCCTCATCAAGTGCAGCTTTTGAGCTTTCAAATTGAAATGTAAACTCATCAAATTGTTGAGGACTAATCGCTTTTGATTCAATCAAAGATTTTGCTCTTTCAAAATCTTTTTTTGCTTTTGTAAAATTTGCTTTTTTCATATTTAAATTTGCTAAATATGTATCTGGTTCTATTTTATAAAGTAAAGATCCTTTTTTTACAAAATCACCTTCATTAAAATGTTTCTCTTTTAAAATTCCAGCAACTCTAGCTGTAACATCAACTTGTTCAATTGATTTTAAAATAGTAGGATAATTTTTTGTAGTTTTAAAATCTTTTTTCTCTACTTTAAAAACTTGCACAGGAAGTGCAGGGGCTTCATTTGCAAAAACTGTAGAAAAACTAACTGTTGCTAAAATTATTGATATTATCGATTTTTTTATCATTTTATATACTCCTTGATTTTCTCACCACTGTGGTAAATTATAGCCGCTTTTTTAATCTCTAAATCATTTAGAGCTTTTTTATGTAAGCTTATTGCATTGTATTTTTCTGTTAAACTTTGTAAAAATGCAACATTATCAATTAAGCCATTTTCAAATTTTGATTTAATAACCTCATAAGCACTTTGTGCAGCTTTTACAGATGCTTCACTTGAACTTATTTTTGCTTTTGCTATATTATAAGCTTTTAGTGCTAATTTAAAATCAACTAAAGCTTTATTTTTCTCATAATCATAGTTTGATTTACTAGCTAAATACTCTTTTTGTTTAGATTGAGATTTAAATCTTGTCTCTCCAAAAGAGAATATATTCCAGTTTAAATTTGCACTAGCAACATTTTGATGATAAATTCCATTTCTCATATTTTCATCATCATAATCTTTGTCATAGTAGTTAAAAGTATTATTTAAAGTGATTGTAGGAAGATAGTCACTTTTAGCAGCTTTTGTTTCATAAGCCTTTGCTTGTGTATCAAATAAAAGTGCTTGAATATCAAATCTCTCATTAGGCTCTTCTTTATTTTCAATCTCTTTTATAGTTGAACCACTTGAAATAGTAACTGTTTGTCCTGTTAAATACTCAAGATTATGTAATATTGTAACAAGTTCAAGTTCAAGCTCTTGTAACTCAACATTTGAAGCTTCAAGTCTTGAAACTATTTTTTGATACTCATCCTCTGTTGCAGTTCCAGCTTCATAAAATCTTTCAATTCTATTTTTTTGAGCAACAAGTTGTTCTATCTCTTTTTGCTTAGCATCTTTATTTGCATCTAGCGATAAAAAGTTATAGTAGTGATTTACAACAGTTAAAGAGATATTGTTTTTAAGTGCTTCAAGAGAGCTTTCGCCACTTTTAATTGATGATTTATAGATATCAAAAGTATCTCCTCTTTTACCACCATCATAAAGAATGAAATCTACACTTCCATATGCAGTTAAACCTTTTTTTGCAATTTGTTGTGCTGTATACTCTTTATCATTTATATAATAAGTTGTACCAACATTAATTTTTGGTAAATAACCACTTTTTATACTTTTATAATCCTCTTTTAAAGCTTCAAGATTTTGTTGTGAAGCTTTAATTAGTTGATTTTGTATTGATAAATCAACTAGTTCATCTAAAGTTTGACTATGTAAAAAAAGTGGTAATAAAAAAATAAAATATATCTTTTTCAAAATTACTCCTTTTAAAAATAAAAAACGATTTTATCAAAAATTGACTTAAAAGTATCTTGCTAGAAAGATATTTTTAAACTTAATTTAGCTAAACTTCCAAGATGAAAAAAAGACATATAGAAGATTTTTATAAAAAAGTTGTTCAAGAAGATAGATATGATATATTTGCTTTATCTCTTCCTATTATATTGATTGCAAAACATCTATATCAAGAAGAGGAGAGTTTTTATAAACAAAATTTTGATCTTCTTCACTCAGAATTTGACGTTTTAGCATCTTTATATTTTGAAAACAATGAACATGCTCTAACACCAACTGAGTTGTATAATACAATGATATTTTCATCAGGTGGAATGACAAAAATATTAAAAAAACTTGAAGATAGAGGTTTAATAACTAGAACAACTTTAAAAGAGGATAAAAGAAAAATATTAGTTGTTCTTACACCAAAAGGTAAAGATATAATATTAAATTGTGTAGAGCAGAGGTTAAAAAGGCTTGAAAATACATTTAAAGATTTTAGTAAAAAAGAGAGAGAAGTTTTAAAAGGTAGTTTAAAAAAACTACTCTTTAGCGTGATTTAAGCTTTAAAAACTTTTAAAGCTCTGTTTAAATCCTCTTGTGTATCAATTCCAAAAGATTTTGAATTTACTTTTACCATTGCTATTTTAAATCCATTGTCAATTGCTCTTAATTGCTCAAGTTTCTCAATATTCTCTAATTTTGAAGAGTTTAAACTACAAAATTTATTTAAAGATTTTTTTGTAAA
>NZ_JBAZAH010000019.1:0-30155 GCF_041672065.1 Aliarcobacter sp.
CAAAATTAAAAGATGAAAATGAGTTTAAAATTTTAGACTGTTTTTCAAGTAAAGATTTAAAAGGAATTAGTGCTGTAAGAAACTATATAGCACACGATTACGATAGTACAGATGATAATATAATTGAGGATGTGATTAGACACAACTTACCAGAGTTAAAAAATATTATAGAAGAGTTATTAAAAAAGAACTAAATGAAATTTGTACAAAAAGAGTTTACAGCAACACTAGAAGAGAAAAAATCAAAATTTTTAGCTTTTTTAGTTCCATATAAAGATTTTGATAAAACAATGCAAAGATTAAGAAGTGAGCACCCAAAAGCTGTTCATTTTGTCTATGCTTATAGATATTTAAATGAGTTTGAACAAATTGTAGAAAATAGTAGTGATGATGGAGAACCACGAGGAACAAGCGGAAAGCCAACTTTGGCTGTTTTAAGTGGTGCTGGTATTATAAATAGCGCGGCAATAATAGTTCGATATTTTGGTGGAATAAAACTGGGAACTGGTGGCTTAGTACGAGCTTATGGTGGCTCTTTAAATGAAGTTATAAAAATTGCAGAGTTTTTTGAGTATAAAAAAACAAAAAGTTTTACTTTGGAGTGTGAATACTCATATTTATCACAACTTGAGTATATTTTAAAAGAGCAAAATATAGAGATATCTTCAAAAGAGTTTGAAAAAGAGGTTAAAGTAAATATAGATATTTCAGAAAAAGATTTTGAAATTTTAGAAAAAAAACTATCAAGAGATGTTAAAATATTTTGATTTTTTAATTTCGTTTAAAAACTATTAATAAATTTTAAATAAAATCGGTCAAATTTATATTTTAGGAAAGAAATATGCCACCTAATACCTTGCAGATAATTGCTGCAGTTATATTTGCAATTGCAATTATTCATATATTCTCAGTTAAATATTTTGAAAATTTAGCAAATAGAAGCGAAAAACACTCTGGACTTTTCCACCTTTTGGGTGAAATAGAGGTTGTTTTTGGAATTTGGGCTATGATTTTAGTAATTTTTATGTTTGTTTTTCTTGGAAAAGCAGAAACTATGGATTATGTAAATAATAGAAACTTTGTTGAACCAATGTTCGTTTTTGTGATTATGGTTATTGCAGCAACAAGACCAATATTACACACTGTAATAGCAGTTGTTAAGAGATTGTCAAATATTTTGCCAAGAAAAGGTGCAACAGGATTTTACTTTGTAGTTATGTGTATTGTTCCTTTGTTTGGTTCATTTATCACAGAACCTGCTGCTATGACCCTTGCAGCTTTAATTTTAAGTGATAAACTATTTTCTCAAGGTATTTCAAATAAACTAAAATATATGACTTTGGGAGCTTTATTTGTAAATGTTTCAATTGGTGGAACATTAACAAACTTTGCTGCACCACCAATATTGATGGTTGCTCAAACTTGGGATTGGAGTAGCTATTTTATGCTTACAACTTTTGGTTGGAAAGCTGCTATTGCAATATTTTTAAATACTAGTATTATTATGCTATTTTTCTTTAAAGAGTTATCTGCTATAAATATACGAACAACAGTTAGTGATAGAGAAAAAATACCATTTGTTATAGTTTTAATTCACTTTTCATTTTTGGCTTTAGTGGTTTATTTTGGGCATTATCCACCATTTTTTATGAGTCTATTTTTACTATTTTTAGGTGTAACTTATGCCTATCAACAATATCAAGATAGATTGATGCTAAGAGAGGGATTATTGGTTGCATTTTTCCTAGGTGGACTTGTGATTTTAGGCGGTCAACAAGCTTGGTGGCTAAAAGATATAATTCAAAGCTTAACAAATGCTCAAGCATTTTTTGGAGCTATTGGTCTTGGAGCATTTACTGATAATGCAGCAATTACATATTTAGGTTCATTAATTGATGGTTTAAGTGATGAGTTTAAATACTATTTAGTTGCAGGAGCTGTTACAGGTGGTGGTTTAACAGTTATTGCAAATGCACCAAATCCAGCTGGTGTTGCAATATTAAAAAACCATTTTGAAGATGGTGCTGTTGATCCTAGATATCTATTCTTAGGAGCAATTTTCCCTACTATTGTTGCTAGTATTTGTTTTATTATTTTATAAGGAAATGTTTATATGATTTCAGATTTCTCGAAATTTGCAAGAACTAATAAGAGTTTGATAGTTTTTTCAAACTCTTTTGATCATGTTGAAGTTTTTAAAAAATTTTATAATGTTAGAGTAAAGCCAAATGAGTTTGGTTATTTGAAAATAAATGAAGATAAAATCTGTCTTTTACATGAAGATTTAAAGTGTGATTTAATAAATGGAAAAATAGATGAGGCTATTAAGCAAAAACTTCTTGAGATATTTAAAACCGATTCAAGATATATTGTAACTTCAACAAAGTTTATAATATTTCCTAAAAAGTTTGGATTTAAAAGAGTTGCTAATAGAATTTTTAGAGATTTTATTATTCAAGGTGCTGGAGAGATCTTATTTGAGATTAGTGACGGTAAAGTTATTGTTAAATGTTTTGGAGAGGCAAAACCTTTAAATGTAAAATCAAGAGCAATTGATTCACTGATTATTCAAGATGAGTTAGAAGCTGAGTTTTGTGATTAAAACTCATCTTCATCATCAGCTTGACTATCAAAGCAGTAAATACACTCTTCATCAAAAAAAGAGTATTCATCATAAGTATAAAATCTCTCACAACTATCACACTTAAAACAGTCATACTCTTTTGCTAAAACTTGCTCAAGTTCTTCCGCATCAAGATTGAATTTTACTGCATAATCGTCAAAGATTTTATAAACATTTTTATTCCTATCATTCTTAAGCTCTTTGGCTAAATCTGCAAGATTATCAATATCTTCTATCTTCATATTCTTTACCTTATTCTAATGTCAAACCTGTATTATCTCAAAAAATGGTATAATTAAACCTTAAAAATTTATGGGTAGAGAGTATGGAAGAACAAAATATAAAAACACAAAAATTTATTATCAAATATTTCACAGAAATTATGATAAAAGGCGATACTGCAAAAAGGCATATGATTCAACAACTTTATGTAAATTTACAAAGTATTTCAAGTCATATTAGTAAAGATATAAAAATTAAAAAATTTTTTGACAAAATAGAGCTAGAGACACCAATTGAGTTTAGCGAAGAGTTAAAACAAAAACTTTTAAATACATCTGGAATACAGCAAGTTTTAGAAGCAATTACTATTGAAAATATGAATAGTTTAGATGATATAAAAGTTGAAGTAAACAAGCATATGGCAAATACAATTACAGATAAAACTTTTGTTGTAAGAGCAAAAAGAGTTGGTCAACAAAATTTTAAATCTATGCATATAGAGCAGACAGTTGGTGGATATATGTTGGCAAACAATCAAACAAAAGGTGTTAAGCTAAAAGATGCTGATGTTACAATAAAGCTTGAGTTAGAGCATAATAAACTTCATATAATTACTAAAAAGTATGAAGGAATGGGTGGTTTTCCAATAGGAACTCAAGGTGAAATTTTGAGTTTAATGTCAGGAGGATTTGATTCAACAGTTGCTTCATATTTATCAATAAAAAGAGGAGTAAAAACTCACTATATATTTTTTAATCTTGGTGGAGTTGCTCATGAAATTGGAGTTAAACAAGTTGCTTGGTATTTGTGGAGTAATTATGCAAGTTCTCATAGTGTAAATTTTATTACAATACCATTTGAAGATGTTGTTGGACAAATTTTTAAAGATATAAGCCCTTCATATATGGGAGTTATGTTAAAAAGGCTTATGGTTCAAGCTGCACAAGAAGTTGCAAAAAGTTTAAAAATAGATGCTTTATTAACAGGAGAGAGTGTTGCACAGGTTTCAAGTCAAACTTTAAGAAATCTAAGTTTAATTGATGATGTTAGTGATATTTTGATTTTAAGACCACTTGCATTTATGTCAAAGCCTGATATTATAGAACTTGCAACAAAAATTGGTACAAAAAAGTTTGCTGAAGCTATGCCTGAGTATTGTGGTGTAATATCAAAACACCCTGTAACATCTGGAAGTTTTGAAAGAGTTAAAAAAGAGTCACAAAATTTTGATTATACTGTTTTAGATGAAGCTATTAAAAATGCAAAAGTTAAAAGAATATTTGAAGTTTTAGATGATGTTTGTGATATTGGTACTTTAGAAGTTGTAAATAGTGTTGAGAAAAATGATATTGTAATAGATATAAGACAAGATGATAATAGTATAAAACTTGATTGTGAAGTTTTAAAAATACCATTTTATAGATTGAAAAATGAGTTTAAAAATTTGGATAAAAACAGAAACTATCTTTTATATTGTGATAAAGGTGTTTTAAGTCAACTTCATGGACAATATTTAAAAGATGAAGCAGGATATACAAATATAAAAGTATATCGACCAAATTAAATTAAAAAAAGGTATAAGATTAATGAAAAAAATAGTGTTAATATTGATTGTTGTTTTGGCTTTTTTGGCTACTTTCTCTTTTATAGTTAAAAGTAGTGTAAATAGTGAGATTAAATCTAAAGTAGAAGAGATAAGAGCTAGTGGTTTTGATGTAAGTTATAATGAGAGATTCTCTATTTTTAGTATAAAAGCAGATGGAGAAGTAAAGATTACTAATCCAAAAGAGGCTTTAAATTATATTGTTTTATTACAAGAGTATGAAGAGCAAAGAGAGAATTTACAAAGAGTTTTTGAATCATTTGATGAATATTTAATGTCACAGATTTTTGAAGGTATGGTTTATGAGTATGATTTAAACTTTTATTTATTGACTTCAGATCTTGATTTAAATATATATTTAACAAAATTATCAACTATATTAATGCAAGAGTTAGATAAATCAAGACAAAAACAGAAAGTTCAACTATTTATAGATATGTTAAAAAATAGAGATATTCATATCAATCTTGATGAGGATTTAAACTATAAACTTAAAGATATAAATCTTTCAAATGAAGATTTTGAATTTATTCTAAATGGTGTAAATGGCTCAAAAAGTGATATGAATATTGATTTATTTGAATTGACAACAACAAAAGCTGGTGTGAATATAAGATTAGAAAATATTGAAAGCAACTATAAAGAGAGTAGTAAAGATGAGATGATATCTGATTTTAGTATAGAAAAAATCAATTTTTTTGCAGATAAATTTGATTTTAGAATAGATAAATTAAAGATATCTTCTTTTTCAAAAGTTTTGCAAAACTTATTAAATAATAAAACTAATATCTCATTTGATAAATTTTATTTAAATAAAATAGACTATTACGAAGATGAGTTAAAAACAGAGCTTAACAATATAGATTTAAATTTTGATTTACAAAATTTCCCTTTTCAAGAGTATAAAGATTTTTTAAATGCCTATGCAACAATGAATATTGATATGCAAAGATTTTTTGAAAAAGCTCAAATACTTTTAGAAGCTATATCTGATTCAAAAAGTAATATTAAACTAAAGGCAGATTCAAAAGATTTTATCTTTCAAAATTTACCTATATTTAAAGAGTTAAAAATAGATGGAGATATTATTGTTAGTGAAAATTTAAATAATATGAATTTTTCAAATGCAAATGATATTTTTGAAAAACTATATTTTGAAATCAAAGTTGATAAAGAGTCTGTTAAAGAAGCTATTATTGATGGAAGAGTTAATAGACGAAATGAAATAGTTATTATAGAAACAGAGGATAAAAAATATAATCTATTTAAAATTGAGTTAAAAGAGGATGGTATTTTTGTTAATGATAGTTTTAAAATAAGATAAAAAAATTATAGATAAAAGGAGATATATATGAAAAAATTATCAATTTATGTTGCTTTGATTTTTTTAGCTGTTGTTTTACTATTTTTTATAGTTAGAAACTCTATTGAAAATAGAGTAGATGCAAAAGTAAAAGAGTTAAATCAAAATGGTTTTTTTGTAAATATAAATAAAAATATTGGTTTTTTAAGTTTTGAAGCAAAAGGAAAAATTGAGATAGCTTATCCATATAAAGCTATGGTTTATACTATAAATCAAATGAGTGATGGAGAACTTAAGAAGCAGTTTCAAGACTATTTAGAGCTATTGCCAAAAGATGAGATTGATGTTTTTGTTGAGGGTTTAACTTTTGATTATGATATTGTTTCAAACGGTTTTGGTACAAAATATGATTTAAATTTATATCTAACTAAACTTCCAATTAGATATATGCAACATCAAAACTATTTTGGATTAGTAAATGCTCTTCCAACAAATATGATGCAGATGCTAAATAATAAAGAGATTAGAATAAATATAGACCAAGATGGAAATTTCAAACTTGATGATTTGACTCTTACACTAAAAAATAGTGGTCTTTTAAATATTAGAGGTGTAAATGGAGATAAAAAAACTCTAAATATACCTCTATTTAAAGTTGAAAAAGCATATTATGGTGGATATATTGATGAGAGATTAATTATTGAAAATATGAATTTCTCATATTTTGAAAATAAAAAAAGTAGTAAAATAGACTCTAAAATATTTATAGAAAATTTTACTCACAAAAGATATGAAACTATTTTAGAGTTTAAAAATTTAAAGCTTGACTCTTATTCAAAATATCTCAATGATGATTTACAAATAAAATCTGATTTATCTTTTGATACTTTAAGTAAAAAGAGATATAACTTTGATTTTACAAAAGTTTTAAACAACTATTTTGAGTTAAAAGATTCATCTTTTGTTGTAAAATTTGAAAATTTACCATATAAAGAGTATCTTGATTTTTCAGCTTCAACTTTAACAATTGATTATAATAAAGCTTTAGAGAAACAAGATGAGTTTTTTGATCTTCTTTCTCAATCTGATTTTATGATAAGTTTAGAGGGAAATTCAAATGATTTATCATTTATGAATGATAAATATTATGAAAGATTAAAATTTGATGCCAAAATAAAGCCAACAAATTTTACAAATTTTTCAACTTTAAATGATATTTTCTCTATATTTAAAGTTGATTTAGAAATTGATAGTAAATCTGCACAAAAATTTTCTCAAGCTATTTTTAAAGATTTTATACAAGAAGATATAGTTTTTGAAGATACAAATCAAGATAATATCAAGAAATTGGCTATTGAGTTAAAAGAGGATGGACTTTATATAAATGGTAATTTAGTAATTAAAGCAGATAAGTTAATAGTAAAAAATAGCTATAACTCAAATAATCAATATAATAGTTTAGGTCATCAGGACTATTTATATAATACAAGTTCAAAACTTTATCACACTTATGAACTTATCTCTCCTAATTTGTTAAGAGTAAATTTCAAATATAAAACATCTTTAAAAAATGATTTAAAAAATGGTGGAATAACTGTATCATTTCCACAAATTTTAGATAGCTCAAGAGTAAAAGCGATTAACTCAAAAACATTTAAAGATATAAAAACATATCAAGCTGGTGATGATATTTTAGGAACTACTTTAAATACAAAAGATATAAAAGCACAATATCTTCAAATAGATGCTTTTGATGATAAATGGAGCAATATAGATGAAGAGAAAGAGTTTAGTGTGGATTTTGATATTAGTGGTTTAACTTTCAGTACTTTAGAGATAAATTTAAGAGCTTATTCAAACTCAAAAGATTTAAAAAGTGAGTTGGTACCAACAAAAACAGAGAGTTTTACAAAAGATCAACAAAACTACTATATAAAAATTGCTGATATTTATATTTATGATTTAATCACAAAATAGAATAAAGAATTGAGTTTAAACTCAATTCTTTTTTAAGTTTTTTATATCTTTTTCTATCAAAATAAATAAGAATGGAATTAGTGAATATATAAAAAGTTTTATACTAAAAAATAGCTTCCATCTTTTTTCAATCATAACTCTATATAAAGCCAAACAAAAAAGAATAAAAAATATTCCATGTAGCATTCCAAACACTTTTACAGCCATAGGTTCTGCAAAGAAATATTTTAAAGGCATTGCAAAAAAGACTAAAATAAGATATGAAATCCCTTCGATTATTGATATAGCTCTAAATTGAGCAAGTTTTGTTCTAAACATTTTAACCCTTAAAAAAAATTTGAGGCTTATTATATAAAACTAAACTATATAAGAACTTAGAGATTTTTTAGTTATTTTTAAATATAGTACGTCAAACTAAAAAATATTAGGGAAAAAATGAAACTATTTTTTAAACTATCACTTATTACAATCTTTTTAACTACTTTTTTAAAAGCTGACAAAGTAAACTCTTTTTATATTGGAACTTCAAATGCTAAAATCTTTAATGAAACTTATACAGAACTAGGGCTTGGTTTTGGTACAAGTGGATATTTTGATTCAATTATTTTTGGTTTATATTATAATTTGAACTATGGAAATATAAGAGTTGAAAATAAAAGTAAAGAGGTATCAACATTTTCTACAGATTTAAAACTAGGTTATGCTTTTTTAAATAGAGATTTCTCTATTTATGCTCTAGGAGCTGCTGCTTTCCAAAGTATTGGAAATATTGATGGTGCTGGTTTTGGATATGGTGGTGGAGCTGAGTATAAAATAGCAAAGAATTTTGCATTAAATTTTGAGTATAAAAAATATGATATGGTTTCTAATAAAGAAGATTATGATTATGAAAAATCAAATTTATATTTGAAAATTATTTTTTAAATAATAAAAAACGACAATTTTTGTCAAAAAATCAGTATAGAATTAATTAAATTTATTAAGGATTATTTATGAATAAAATGTTTTTGCTATTTTCTCATACTTTAACAAAAAATCAAAAAGATGATGCCATGAAAAGTTTTGGCATAGAAGAGTTTATGTATCTTCCAAAAGAGTTACAAGAGCTTTTTAGTAATGTACCTAATGATTTAAAAAAGTTGAGTGAATATTTAACTCCAATAAAACTTTTTTTAAAACAGTACTCAAAAGAAGGAGATTTTGTTTTGATTCAAGGAGATTTTGGTGCAACTTATATTTTAGTAAATTTTGCAAAAAGTTTGAAACTAAAAGCAGTATATTCAACTACAAAAAGAGTTACACAAGAGTTTGAAGAAGATGGAAAGATTATAAAAAAATCAATATTTGAGCATGAAAGGTTTAGAGATTATGAATAAAAATTGTATAAAAGAGCTTTTAAATAAGGAGTATTTTGTGTATATAGTTTTTAAATTTTTAACTATTACAACAATAGTACTTGCTATATATTTTTTATTAAATATAGAGTCTATAGGAAATTTATATTTTGTTATATCTTTATTTGTAGTTAATATCTTTTTGACTATTACTACAAGTAGATTAAAAACTCCAAAATTAGCAAAGTGCTTGTATAAAACTCCTATTTATATAAACATTTTTGTTGGTTTATTTATCCATCTTGGGCTTGGACTTTTTGTAATATCAGCAGCAACAGGTTTTTTGCATATAAATATTGTTTATTTTAGTGTAGCTTTGTTTATTTTTGGAGTTTCTATATATTTTTATATTTGCAAGAGAAATAAAATATTTGAAAAAAAGGATAGTGATGTTTGATTATATATTTAAACTAATTACAGATGCTACAGTTTGGTTTACTTTTTTTACTATGTTATTAATGATTTTTAATACATATAGATTAATAAAAAGAATGAATAAAATAGATATCTATTTTAATGATATAAAACTACCAATTCCAATATTAAGAAAAGAGTGTACAAGAGGTGAAATTCAAGGTGTTTTGGGAGTTTTTACAAAAGATATGCAAAGATATAATATTGAATTTATGGGAACTATAGAGTATTTAAATAGACTTACAGATGTTCAAAATAATAAATCAAATAAATTGGTAATAAACATAAGCGAAAAAGAGTTGGAGCAGTTTAAAGATGAACTATACAAAACTAACAATTAAGATAAATAGCACTGATAAACCACCATATTTTATGGGCTCTCAGCTTCGTGGAGCTTTTGGTTATGCTTTGAAAAGAGTTGTATGTATAAATCCAAAATATGATTGTATTGACTGTTTTGCACAAAACTCATGTCTATTTTATAACTTTTATGAAGAAAAAAATAGTTTTCACAAATATAGGTTTGATTTTACTTTGGCTCAAAGTAGTTATCTATTTGATTATTATTTATTTGATAGTGCTACAAAAGAGTTACCATATATTTTAAGTGCATTTATAAAGATGTTAAAGGATAATGGCTTAGGCAAGGATAAAAAAACCTATAGTGATTTTAATATTTTTATAAATGATGAGTTGTGTACAAAAAATGGTGATATAAAAATTCCAAAAGATTTTAGAAAGATTTTAGAAATAGGTGATATTAAAAAAGATATTGAGTTACATTTTTTTACACCTCTAAGAATAAAAAAAGATAATAGATTCATAAGAAGCGATGAATTAGAGTTAAAAGATATAATAAACTCTATTTATCAAAGACAACTTCAACTTTTAGGAAAACCATATAGAAAGTTTCCATATCAAATACAAGGAGATATAGTAGATAAAAATATTAGCTACAAGGAGCTTACAAGAGCTAGTAATAGACAAAAAACAACTATGAATATAGGAGGATTAGTAGGAAGTATGAAAATAAAAAATCTAAATAAAGAGTGCTATGAGGTCTTAAAAGTAGGAGAACTTATAGCTCTTGGAAAACAGACTGTTTTTGGACTTGGAAAAATTAAATTAAAGGAGATAAATGAGTAAAATAGAGCATATATTTAACCAACACAATGCAAATAAAAATAAAGCTTTTATAAATTCTCAAGAGTTTAAAATTGATTATATAAAAGACAATAAAAAAGGTTTTGAAAGTAAGAAGAGTAGCTATATAACTGATTTTGATAAAAAATATTATGAAGCACTTGTTCCATCAGAGAATTCAATAATTTCTAAATATGATGATGAAAAAATAGATGATTTATTGTCAAAATTAAGTGAAGATATTTTGATGATTAGTGGAGATTTTTGGGGTATTCAAAAATTTATTTTTAATGGACTTACTTCTAAAAAAGCTTCAAAAATTTTAAGAAGTCGTTCTGCTATAGTGCAACTTTTTACTTATGTTGTAGTAGATATTATTAAAAAAGAGTTTAAAAATAGTGATGCTGTACTATTTGGGGCAGGTAAATTTATGATACTTGCATCAAAAGAAGAGGATTATGAGAGCAAAATAAAAAATATTCAAGAAAAATTAGATAGCTATTTTTTGGATAAATATTTTGGACAAAATGGTTTAATATTATCTTACTCACTAACATCTAGAGAAAATATCTCTAATCAAGAATCTAGTCAAATGAAGGAAGATTTACTAAAACTTGCAAAAGATAATGAATTAAGAAAATTAAGAAAATTTGATATAAAAAATCTTAATTTTGAAAAGTTAGTTAGTAAGCATTTAGTAGAAGACAATGAGGGAGTTTGCCAATATTGTAATAAAAGAACAATTACAAATAAAGATGAAGAGTGTTGCTCTATCTGCCATAATGAAATTTTACTAGGAACTTTTTTAACAAAATATCAATATATAGAGATTTTAAAAGAGAAAAAATCAAATGCTATAAAGATTTTTGATAGTTATTTTGTAAATTTTTCAAATACCAAACCAATATCTTTTGAAAATAGTTTTGATATATCTTCAAAAAAATATGAAGATATTCCAAAATGGTCTTTGGGTTCATATATTCCAAAGTTTGAAAATAGTGATATAAAAACATTTGAAGAGATAGCAAAAAACTCATCAGGTTTGATAGCTTTAAAAGCAGATATTGATAAGTTGGGTGATACTTTTAGAGATTATTATATGACCTCTTTTAAAAAGTTCAATAGATTAAGCCGAGAGATAGATTTCTTTTTTAGCGATTATGCAACACATATAATAGAAGAAGAGTTTAAAAACTGCTATATTATTTTTGCTGGTGGCGATGATCTTTTTTTGATAGGAGAGTATAAAGAAGTTGTATCTTTTGCCAAAAGACTAAGAGAGGAGTTTTATAGATTTTCATTACAAAAAGTAACTATCTCTATGGGCTTAGTGATGTTTAAATCCTCAACTCCAATAAACTATATATCAAGACTAACAGATGAAGCAGAAGCTAGAGCTAAATCGGTTTTAGATAATAATCAAAAAGATAGAGATGGTATTGATATATTTTCTATTCCTATGAAATTTGTAGAGTTTTTTGATATAGAAAGTAGGTTTAAAGAAATTTCAGATTATTTAGAGAGTAAAAATATTGATACCACAACTTTTTACTATAGATTACTTGATTTTTGTGATATGAAAAAAAATATACTAAAAGATGTAAAAAATGCCATGTGGAAATCTAAACTAAGATATATTATTACTAGAAATATCAAGCCAGATGATAGTTTTAATATATATGAAAAACTTCATAGTTTAATTGAAAAATATGATGAGAAATTAAAGCCATCTATATTTTTAAAAATTTACTTAAATCGAGATAAAAAAGGAGAAAAAAGATGAAAAATATATTAGTAAATCTTAGTTTTAAGACAAAAGATAATCAACTAACAGGACTTTTTGGAGAAAAAGCTCAAAAAATTGCCCAAATGATGAAGAAAGATAAGTCTAGTAAAGATAAGGATATGGAAACATCTACAACACAGTTTAGAAAATTTTATGAAAAGGTTTTAGAGCTAAATAATAAAGCAATTAGTTTAGACCAAAGTAAGTTTGATACAAATATAAAGCCTTTTGTAATGATGCTTAACTCAAAAGTACAATACTCTCATACTAGAGATAACTGTGGAAAAAATTTTGTTGAACTTATGGAAAGCTCTATTAAGGCTGTAAACTCTGTTGAAGAGTTACAAAACTTCAAATATTTTTTAGAATCAATAATAGGCTTTATGCCAAAAAAATAAGGAGAAAATAGTGAAAATAATAAATATAAAATCGGATTTAAAATTGATTTCAGGACTTCATATTGGGGCAAGTGATGATAGTATGAAAATTGGTGGGGTGGATTCTCCTGTATTAAAAAGAGAAGTTCTTGCAAATGATAATGGAATAGTAGATTTTAAATCAAGCAATAAAGTACTAGAACCCTATATAGCTGGAAGTAGTTTAAAAGGAAAAATTAGAAGCCTTTTAGAACACTATTTCAAACTAATAGACCCACTTGGAAAAGGTGATGTTGTAAATAGTAAATCAACTCATGGAGATAGCAAAAAAAGAGATTTGATAGTTAAACTTTTTGGTGAAATGTCTGGAAAAGATAAAAGTCCAAATATAACAAGATTAATCTTTAGAGACTGTTTTATAAAACAAGATGTTAGAAAAGCAAAAATAGAAAATAGAGTTGAGTTATTTGAAACAAAAATGGAAAATGTAATAGATAGACTCACAGGAACTACAAAAAATGGTGGACTTAGACAAATTGAGAGAGTAAATTCATCTATAGAGTTTGATTTTGATGTATCTTTAAGAGTTTTTGATGGTGATAATGAAGAAGAGTTTGTAAATACTTTAAAGTTAGGCTTAAAGTTATTAGAATTAGATGCACTAGGTGGAAGCGGAAGTCGTGGATATGGAAAAGTTTTATTTACAGATATAAAAGAAAGCATAGAAGAGCTTGTAAAAAAAGTTGGTTGATATGACTACAATCAGATTAAAAATAGATGTAAAATCATTTTTTGCTACATTTCCAAAAGCAGATATGATTTTTGGACATTTTGCTTATCATCTTTTTTCTAACAATGATTTAAGATTAGAGAACTATTTACAAGAAGATCCAAAAATAATTTTTAGTGATTTTATACCACTTAATTATCTTCCAAAACCAACTTTACCATTGGATAGTTTTGGAGTTAGTGATACAGATAAAAAAGATTTTAGAAAAAAAGAGTGGATAAAAATTGAAGATTTACAAAATGGAGATATGTCAAAGTGTGTAAATATTGAATTTTATAAAACAAATGTTAGTGTAAAAAATAGTTTAAGTAGACTTACATTTTCAACACAAAAAGAGATTTTCACTCCTTATAGCTTAGAAGAGATTGAATTTTTATATGAACCTTCTTTATATGTTTCATTTGATAAAGATTTCAAAAAAGAGGAGATAGTAGAGATATTAAACAAAATAGGAAAAAATGGTTTTGGTAAAAAAAGTTCAACGGGAAAAGGCTCTTTTAGTGTTAGCTTAGATGATAGTTTTAAAGGTTTTGAAAATATTGATACTTCATACTATATGACTATCTCCCCAATAATTCCAAAAGAAGATAGTATAGAAGAGTTTTTTTATAATACTTTCAATAGATTTGGTAAATACTCAAATTCAGGTACACCATTTAAAAAACCAGTTTTAATGGCAGATAGTGCAGCTGTTGTAAAACTTAAAAATAGTTGTACCTATATTGGAAGGGCTATAAACAATGGTACAAATAAAACTTCTTTTTTACAAGCTTACTCTATGCTTGTACCATTTAGATTTGATGGAAAGGGACTTAAATGTTAAGTGATGCTTTAAAAAATGCAGGAATAAACTCGAAAGATTTTAAAAAACAAAATCAAACACAAAAAAAACCAAATGAGACTCAAAAAGAAAATAGCAATACACATAACAAAGAAGTTGCAAATACACAATCTATAAAAAAAGATTTTAAGACAAGTGGTATTTTAAAATTAAAAATGACAGCTATCTCACCTTTGCATATAGGTTCTGGATATGAGTATGAGCCTACAAACTATGTTATAGATGAAAATATACTATACTCATTCTTAGATGAAGACTTTTTTACAGCTTTAAACTCTATTGATAAAGAAAAATTTATTAATATACTAAATGAAAATAGAAGTGATAGTTTTGCAAGAATAAATAGTTTTGTAAAAGAGCGAATAGATATTGTTAAAAAAATATCAAAAAAAACTATACCTACATCAAAAGGGATTCAAACAGACTATAAAGCTAAAGTAGGAAAAGTTGTTCAAGTTGAAGGAAGTAGCTCAAAAGGTAACTATAAAAATGTTTTCAATGAGTTTAAAATACAAAAAATCCAAAGAAAATTATTTAAAGATAAAAATGGAGACTATAAAGAGTTTGGCTATATCCCTGGAAGTAGTTTAAAAGGTGCTATAGCTACAGCTTATCAAGAGTTTATATCTATAAAAGAGGGTGGAAATGCAAGAAAAGAGAAGTTTTTATCACCAATAACTATAAAAGAACATATATTTAAAAACTTTAAAGTAGCAGATAGCAAGGTTACTATATCAAACTATAAAGAGCTAATTGGATATGCTTTAAATAAAGAGAGATTTGAAGATGATAAAACAGGACTCAGTACTATATTAGAAGCAATAGAGCAAAACTCAACTTTTAGTGTAGAGATAG
Organism: Aliarcobacter sp.; assembly: GCF_041672065.1. Classification (NCBI taxonomy): domain Bacteria; kingdom Pseudomonadati; phylum Campylobacterota; class Epsilonproteobacteria; order Campylobacterales; family Arcobacteraceae; genus Aliarcobacter; species Aliarcobacter sp. The sequence goes on from NZ_JBAZAH010000019.1 coordinate 15,329, forward strand.
CTTATAGTGAAAATGACAATAAAGGTAAAAAACTATTTAGTTTAAATAATGTTTTAAATAGTTTAAATAACCACTATTTACCTATATTTAAAACAATGTTTGATGATGAGTATGAGTATATTGTTGATTATCTTTCAGAAGATTTTGTAGAAAGATATAAAAATCTAGAGTTACAAGAGAATCAATTTCTTATAAGAGTTGGAAAACATAGTGGAGCTAGAGCAGTTACAATTAATAGCAAAAACGAAAAAAGAAAGATAAAAGTGAGAGTAAATAAGTCAAAGTTTGAAGAAGAAGATGAAGAGACAACTACATGGCTTTTTGGTAAAAGTACTAGTGACACAAAAAATCTTCTACCTTTTGGATGGCTTTTGTGTGAGATTATAGATTAAAAAAGGAGATATTTTGCAAAAAGGTCTAAAAATAGTTAAAAAAGCAAAAACAAAATCAGTAATCACAATTTTAGGTATTCAAGGTGGATTTGTAGATAAAAATAAAGAAGTAAGATTTTCAAACTTTGAGCATAAAGCTGACTATATTTTTGAAAATGAGACAAAAGAGTATTTTAATACCCTTCCACTGCTTATAGAAAAATACAGTTCATATGAAATTATTCCAATTTTTACAGAAGATGCAAAACTTTTCAACCAAGAAGTTTTAAAAAAAGGATATTCAGATTTAAAAGTAAATTTCAATGATAGATATTTTATAAAAGATGATAAAAACTTTGAAGATATTTTCAAAATTATAAATGAAGCTATAAGCTATTATGATGAGGTAATAGTAGATGTTTCTCACGGCTTTAGACATCTTCCTATTTTGATGATTGTTGATTTAATCATACAAAATTTTCAAAATACAGAAAAAATTTCTAAAATCCTTTTTGCAAAAGAGATAAAAAAACATGACAAAGAAGAAAAAGGCTTATATGAGATAATCGACCTAAAAGAGTATTTAGACCTTGCAAATATCTCTTTTGTGCTTACAACTTTTGAAAAAAACTACACAGTTGCAAGTCATATAGAATCAGATAAATATAAAAATTTGATTGAAAAACTAAACTCTTTTTCAAATGACCTTATGGCACTAAATCAAAATAATTTATTTAAAAAAACATCTAAAGATTTAATAACAGAACTAGATAAAATAGAAAATATCTCTATAAAAAAACAAGCATATGATTTAAAACAAGCTATAAAAAAACTCACAAATTATGAGGGTAAAAAGAGATATGAGACATATTATAATCTAGCAAAAGATTTGTATGATAAAAAATATATGCTTTTGAGTCTATCTTTATTATATGAGAGTATGAGATTATATGCAAAATCAGAGATAAAAAAAAGTCACAAAGGTATAGTTGAAAAAGTAGAAAAAATGTTGAATGGTGATTTATATGCTATTGGAGATTATATAATAAAACTTAAAAATAAAAATACCAAATGGACTAGCACAGCAAAATATAAAGGAAAAGATATAAATACATTAATAGATGAAAAAGAGTTCCAGCTTCTAAAAGACTCTTTTCCGAAAAAATTAGTAGAAAAAGAATTTAATGATTTTCCATTTAGTTTAATAGATAAAGTTGCAGATACTAGAAACAATCTAGCACATGCAAATTCAGATAATAGAACTTTCAAAGACATACAAAAAGATATCGGGGTGCTTTTTGATAAGTATTACAATAAATGTATTAAAAAATTAAGTATTGATGATTTAAAAAACAAAATAAATATATTGTAAATCAAAAACGACAATATCTGTCAAAGTTTTCATATATAATTTCACAAAATCAAACAAGGAAATATATATGAAAACAAAAATAACAATAAAAACAGACAAGATAAAACAAAGAGTAGTTTGGAACTTCAAACCCACAACAAGAGTAAAACCTAGCAAAAAAATTTATAGTAGAAAAAAAGAGATTATTTACTAAACATAGCAAGTTTTAAACAATAAAGGGAAAATATGAAAAATTATCTAGTTCTCTATGACATTTTTAATACAAAAAGAGCATATAAAATAAGAAAATATCTTTACAAACACACAACAGGTGGGCAAAAATCAGCCCTAGAAATTCCACTAGATGAAAAACTATCAGATAAGCTAATATTTAAATTAAATAGCTACACAAAAGATATAGACAAAATAAATATTGTAAAGATTTACAAAAACCCAATTCTACTTGGAAAAGCTTCACAGCTAAACACAATTTCAAATGGAGTAATAGTATGAAAATAGCAATAATAGATAAAAAAAACATAATCTTGAAAATAGATACAAGCTCTATAAAAGTAGATGAAAAATCAATACCTTTTCACCTCATAGATATACTTCTAATCACTACAAAAACAGCTTTAAATAGTTTGGATATACTAAGATTAAACCAAAACGGCATCTCTATACTTCTACTTTCACAAAATAGTACAAATATATCTATAATAAACTCTGCAAAAACAAAGCAAGGAGAGTTAAAACTGGCACAATATGAGGCTTTAAGTAAAAAATTGGATATTGCAAAAGATATTTTAATAAATAAAATTAAACTACACAAAGAGCATTTAGAAAAGTATCAAATATGCCTAGATATAAAAATAGTTTTAAAAAAAATCGAAAAATCACAAAATATAGAGGAACTCATGGGAATAGAAGGCTCATTTGCTAAAACATATTTCAAAGAGTTTTTTTCACTATTGCCAAAAAATATGCACAAAAACAAACGAAGTAAAAATCCACCACAAGACCCAGCAAATGCAGTTTTGTCACTATTTTATACACTCTACTACAATATAATTTCAATAAAACTTTTAACTCATGGTTTTGAACCATCTATTGGATACTTGCATACGCCATTTCGTGAACACAATGCTTTAGCATCTGATTTAATGGAGCTTTTTAGAGCAGATATAAATGAAGAAGTTATACAAATATTTAAAGAAAATCTTCTAAGCTTAGATGATTTTACAAAAAAAGGTGGAGTCTATTTAAAATATGAAGCTAGAAGTAAGATTTGGAAAAGATTTTTGGAACTTGAAGCAAGACTTAAATCAAAGCTAGACAAAGAAGTAGCAAATTTAAGAGCAAAAATTACAAAAGAGCTTGAAGATGAAGTTGCATGATTATCTCATTTGTTATGATATTTCAGATAAAAAAAGATTGGTAAAAATATCAAAACTACTTGAAAAAACAGCAGCTAGAATACAATACTCTATATATTTTTATCCAAAAGTAGCAAAAGAGTGTATAGATGATTTAGTAGAAAAATTGAATAAACTAATAAATCAAGAAGAGGATGATATAAGAATTTATAAAATTGATATTAAAAATAGTATCCATCTAAAAAGTGGAATAGATTTGCAAAATCCATTTGTGATTTGATAAGAATTTAAAGGGATTTTAAATGCTTTTAAGCTACTATTTTGTTTTGTTATTTAAAAATCTATTGTTAACTTTATATAAGATTTTTTTAAGAGTAACAAAAAACTTCTATCTAGCTATTTTTGGGCTAGAGTTTTTTAAAACTACTATCTTTTTTATATTTAAGCAAAATATAAGATATAGAAGTAGTGATTTTATGGTATGTAGAAGGATTACAACATTGACCCGATTATTTTTGCATTTGGCAAATTAAGTCATCACTAAAAATCACGAAAAGCTAAAGCTTATTCTATTTTTAGGACTCAGAAGAGGGGATTGAAACTTTCCTATCATAACCACTTGATCAGTACCATTTTTATTACAACATTGACCCGATTATTAGGGGATTGAAACTTTGAATAAAAAATCTTTTCATTAATTACAAATATATTACAACATTGACCCGATTATTAGGGGATTGAAACTCAAATTTTGAAAGAATAGAATCATACACTGTATTAATTACAACATTGACCCGATTATTTTTGCCTTTGGCAAATTCAGTCATCACTAAAAATCACGAAAAGCTAAAGCTTATTCTATTTTTAGGATTCAGAAGAGGGGATTGAAACAAAGCGAAAGAATAGCTCGACTCTTTATCCCATAGATTACAACATTGACCCGATTTATAGGGGATTGAAACTACAAACTGGTAAATCTTGTCCATTAACTTTACATTACAACATTGACCCGATTTATAGGGGATTGAAACAGTAAACCATTTTTTTTGATTGGTCCAAATTGAATTACAACATTGACCCGATTTATAGGGGATTGAAACCATTTTTGTCTAGTAACTTAAGGGCTGTATGCCATTACAACATTGACCCGATTTATAGGGGATTGAAACGCATCTTCACTATCTATAATCATTTGTATATCATATTACAACATTGACCCGATTTATAGGGGATTGAAACTTAAGAGCATATTGATACCCTTCATTGTCACATTTTATTACAACATTGACCCGATTTATAGGGGATTGAAACAAATCAAGATTAAATCCTTCATAATATCCAGAAGATTACAACATTGACCCGATTTATAGGGGATTGAAACAACATTAGTTGTCTCTTCTGATAATAATCATTTACATTACAACATTGACCCGATTTATAGGGGATTGAAACAGATTTCCAAATCTTACTTTTGACCATTGGTCAATTACAACATTGACCCGATTTATAGGGGATTGAAACTCTTTTATAATTTGCATAACTTTTCCTTCCCAAATTACAACATTGACCCGATTTATAGGGGATTGAAACCTTCTATTGGTGTATTAATTGACCACGCATTCATAATTACAACATTGACCCGATTTATAGGGGATTGAAACGGCATCTTGTGAAGATTAAATTCATCTTCGTTCATTACAACATTGACCCGATTTATAGGGGATTGAAACTATCTACTTCTATCTCCAAGGCTATTTTCCGTATATTACAACATTGACCCGATTTATAGGGGATTGAAACTATTTTCTTGTTTCATATTCTTTTCCATACCAAATTACAACATTGACCCGATTTATAGGGGATTGAAACATCTTCTTCCTAGGTGATAGTAAGCTTCCCACTTTTATTACAACATTGACCCGATTTATAGGGGATTGAAACTTAAAAGGCTTATTAAGTTCATTTATTGGTAATGCTGGATTACAACATTGACCCGATTTATAGGGGATTGAAACCATGACTCCTTATCCCAAAGTCCTTCCTCCATCACATTACAACATTGACCCGATTATTTTTGCCTTTGGCAAATTCAGTCATCACTAAAAATTACGAAAAGCTAAAGTTTATTCTATTTTTAGGACTCAGAAGAGGGGATTGAAACGTAGTAGGCTCCTGCCCCTACAATAAAGCTAATCAATTACAACATTGACCCGATTATTAGGGGATTGAAACCTCCCTTTTCCACTCTTTGTGTGGGTATGCTTTTATTACAACATTGACCCGATTATTAGGGGATTGAAACCTCCCTTTTCCACTCTTTGTGTGGGTATGCTTTTATTACAACATTGACCCGATTATTTTTGCCTTTGGCAAATTCAGTCATCACTAAAAATTACGAAAAGCTAAAGCTTATTCTATTTTTAGGACTCAGAAGAGGGGATTGAAACCCAAGTTTGAAGCTTCCATCTTTGGTCTTTTATATTACAACATTGACCCGATTATTTTTGCCTTTGGCAAATTCAGTCATCACTAAAAATCACGAAATCGCCAAGGCTCATTTCTATTTTTAGGATTCAGAAGAGGGGATTGAAACTAGCCAACTCTCCTATATTCTTATATATTTGATATTACAACATTGACCCGATTATTTTTGCCTTTGGCAAATTCAGTCATCACTAAAAATCACGAAAAGCTAAAGCTTATTCTATTTTTAGGACTCAGAAAAAGGGGATTTTGATTTACAATTTTAAAAAGTATAAAGTATTAATAATCAAAAACGACAAATTGTGTCAAAAAAAGATACTAAAATATTATAATAAACTATAAAGGAGTATATATGGGAATGCTATTTATTCTTGGAGTAGGTTTTGTGATTTTCGCTTTATTTAAAGTCTATACAAGAAATGATGAGCCAATAGATGTTGGTAGTCAAGAAAACGACTATGAAAGAGTTTTATTTTATGATGCTCTTGATAGAGAAGAAGAGAAAAACAAAGATACATCTTCGTTTTTTGATTATTTAGATAATGATAATAGTTTTTTTAGTAGTGATGATGATTAAAATATTCAAGAGCTTGTATTCGAATTTAAATATAAAAAATGAAAAACGACAATCTTTGTCAAAACAATAAAATATAATTCCTTTCTAAATTAAACAAAAAGGAAAAAATATGAAAAAAATCACAAAAATTGCTTTAGCAGCAACAATTCTAACGAGTGCATTAAATGCAGATGTAGTAAAACATTTTGGAGTTACAGCAATAAACTCAGATGTAAAGCTTGAAAATGCAGATAAATTTACAGAGTATGGGGTAAATTTTGGTCTTACAAAATATTTTGATTCAAATATTTTACTTGGAGTTGATGCTTCAATTACTTTTGGTAATATGGATTTCTCTTCAAACGGTCAAACAGAATCTATTTTGATGACAGGTGTAGCAGGTGATGTAAAAGCTGGTTACTCATTTTTTGATAGAAAAGTTGATTTGTATGCAACTATAGGTTTTGCTGGACAAGGATTTGACAATGGTGAGTCAGATTCAATAGGTTTTGGATATGGTGCTGGAGTTCAATACAACTTTGCACAACACTGGGCAGTAGCAGCTGATTACAAAAAATATGATATGGATTTTGAGGGTTTAGTTGATTATGATTTAAACAGAGTTGGAGTTACAGTTAAGTATCTATTTTAAAACTATTTAAACAAGGAAAAAATATGAAAAAAAAATTATTTCTAAGCTTAGGTTTATTGTTTACTATTTTGGCTTTTACAGGATGTAGTGAAGATACAAATCAATCAAAAATTTGTATCTATGCAAATGAAGAGGAAGCAAGTAAGTGCAAAGCTGGAGAGCTTTCATTTTTTGCACCAAACTCTTGGGGAAGTGAAAGATTGCCATTAATCGCAATAGCTACATATTGTGACACGAATCACCAAATTATAATGAACAATTCAGGTGTAATTTGTAGATTTATAAATAAAAGAGAAGGTATTGATAAATAATCAAATCTCTCATTGACAACTAACTATCTATTTCATATCTAGTTAGTTGCTAAAATAAAAAACGACAATTTCTGTCAAGCTTTTTGTATAAAATAATAAAAACAAAAAGGAGACAAAATGAATAGAAACTTCGAACCAGTTTGGACAGTAAATAGCAATGAAATGGGTCTTATATTTATAGGAATGCTACTAATGGTAGCATTTCCTGTTTTACCTATTTTGGACATACCTACTTATTTAGTGAAAACAGAGCTAAAAGATTTACCACTTATATTTAAAATTGCAGCTTATGCTTTTTTTATTTGGTTTTATATTTATGTAGTAATTCGTTTAGAGATGAAGCTTTTATCTATCTTTTTTAACAATTTTGTAAGAAAACACTATGTGAAAATAGTCTATATTCAGACAATTCCTCTTGCATTTCTTATCTCTTCATTTAGATCAGAGAGTTTTGAAGCTCATTTCTCTTTTGTGATTACACTACTTCTTGAACTACTTTTTAAATGGCTATTTACATAATTTAGTCTCAAATAGGTATAATAAAAACTTTTAAAAAAGAGGTAAAAACTTGCAAACAAAAAAATCAATACTCCAACTCCAACTACTAAAAGAGCTATTAGAAGGAAAAAAAGTTTGTTTAAAAACTTTCTCATCAAAATTTGATATAAGTCTTAGAAGTGCTCAAAGATATATGCAAGATTTAATAGAAGTTTTTGGTGATAATATACTAAAAGATAGTGAGCTTTATAGTTTTGTTTCACACTCTATTTTGGATAAAAATATTTTGAATTTCAATAAAAAAGAGCTAGAAAACTTTGTAGATTTGTACTCTTTGCTCGATTTTGATTTTTCAACAAAACTAGATGATAAAAACAGAACAATACTTCAAAAAATGGAAAAAAAGTACTCTTCTACATATTTAATAAAACAAAACCCATTTGAAAATTTTTTACAAAAAAAAGAGTTATTGTTTCAAATAAAAGATGCAATCAAAAATAGAAGATATGCAAAAATAGAGTATACAAGTGACAAAAAATATATTTTTGACCAAGCAAAGATTTTAAAAATAGTATTTGCTGAAGGAAATTTTTATATCGCAGCTTTAACACCTGATGAGATAAATAGTGGTTTCAAGTTTTTAAGATTGAGTTTTGTAGATAAGATAGATTTGTATGCAACTACTTTTAAAAAAGAGTATGAAGCAGAGGATTTTTTAAAAAAATTTCAAACTCTTTTTTCAAACTACAAAAAAGAGCCATTTGAAGTAGTTTTAAAAATAGATGAGAGTGTAAAAAGATTTTTTATAAATAAGAAGTTTCTATCTTCACAAACAATTTTAGAAAACAAAGATGATTTAATAGTAAGTTTCAAAGTTACAAATAGTATGGAGATTTTGCCTTTGGTTAAAAAGTGGTTACCAAATATAAAAATAGTCTCTCCAAAAGAGATAAAAGAGCAGTTTGAAGAAGAGTTAAGAGAGTATTTGAAATAATATTTTGTTATAAGAAGATACAATATTAAACCAAAAATATAGGAGACAAAATGGAAGCAACAATAACATTTGCAATTGCAATAATATTTTTTGCAATCGTAATAATAACAAGAGGTGTAAAAATAGTATCTCAATCAGATTTATATGTGGTTGAAAGATTAGGTAAATTTCACAAAGTTTTACATGGTGGATTTCATATAATTATTCCAATTATAGACAATGTAAGATCAATTTTAACATCAAGAGAGCAGTTGGTTGATATAAATAGACAAGCTGTTATTACAAAAGATAATGTAAATATCTCAATAGATGGTATTGTTTTTTGTAAAGTTGATGATGCTACTATGGCAACTTACAATGTTATGAATTTCAAAGATGCAATTGCAAACTTAGCAATGACAACTTTAAGAGCTGAAATTGGAGCTATGGTTTTAGATGATACTTTATCAAATAGAGAGACTTTGAATGCAAAACTTCAAACAGAGCTAGGAAGTGCCGCTGCAAACTGGGGAATTAAAGTAACAAGAGTTGAAATAGCAGATATCTCTGTTCCTGCATCAATAGAAAAAGCTATGAATATGCAAATGGAAGCTGAGAGAGAAAAAAGAGCTATTCAAACAAGAGCAGAGGCTCAAAAAGAGGCACAAATTAGAGAAGCAGAAGCTTTTAAACAAAGTGAAATTTTAAAAGCTGAAGCAATAGAGAGAATGGCAGATGCAAAAAAATATGAGCAAGAAAAAGTTGCAGCTGGTCAAAAAGAGGCTATGAATTTAATAAACGAAGCAATGAATCAAAATGAAAAAGCAGCTGAGTTTTTACTTGCAAAAGATAGAGTTGCTGCTTTTAAAGCCTTAGCAGAAAGCTCTAGTACTGATAAAATGATACTTCCTTATGAAGTAACACAGATGATTGGAAGTACATCAGTTTTAGGAGATGCTTTTTTCAAAGGTGCATCAAACACAAAGGCAAACAATGCCTAGTGCAATGGAATTTTATACTCTAATAGCTTTAGGAATTTTACTTTTGGCTTTTGAAGTATTTGTAACATCTTTTGTGATTGTTTGGTTTGCTTTAGGATTTATTTTAGTTGGTTTTATATCACTTTTTTATGGTTTTGAAAATATCCTTTGGCAACTTATTTTAATATCTGTTTTATCAATGTTTTTATTAATTCTTTTTAGAAAAAAAGCATTAAAAAGATTTTCAAAAAGTGAAAAAGATATAAGTGATAACTTTTTCAATGAGGAAGGTATTGGAGAGTTTAAGCTAGGGCAAATATTTTATAAAGGAACTTTTTGGCAAATTGAACCAAGTTTTGATATAAAAAATTTAAGTGAAAATGAAAAAGTAAAAGTTTTAAAAATTGAGAACAATTTAATATATATTGAAAAACAAGATAAGAGATAAAATAAGAAAAAGAATAGAAATTGAATAGACAAAAAGAGATAATATTAACAACACTAAACTCAAGATTTTCGCACTCAAGTCTATCTTTAAGATACTTGTTTGCAAATCTAAAAGAGTTAAAAGAGAAAGCAAAGATTTTAGAGTTTGTAATAAATAGCCAAAATCAAACAATAGTTGAAGAGATTTTAGAGTACAAACCAAAAATTGTATTAATCTCAACATATATTTGGAATGCTCAAGATGTAGCCGAAATTGTAAAATATATAAAACTAATAAGCCCAAATACAATAGTAGCTCTTGGAGGTCCTGAAATAAGCCATTTACCACATAGAGTTGATTTTGAAATGGCAGATTACTTTATGTTTGGAGAGGGCGAAATAAGTGTTTATAATCTTTGCCAAAATATCTTTGGTGGAATTAGACCAAAAGATAAGATAATTCATGCAAAGCCAGTTGAGTTTGATAAAATTGCTCTACCATATGATTATTACACAGATTTTGATATAAAAAATAGACATATTTATATAGAAAGTAGCCGTGGTTGCCCTTTTACTTGTGAATTTTGTCTATCTAGTATTGACTCATCAATGAGATATTTGCCTATTGATATTTTTTTAAATGAGATTGATAAACTTTGGAATAGAGGGGCACGAAACTACAAGTTTATAGATAGAACTTTTAATCTAAAAATATCTTATGCAAAAGCTATTTTGGACTATTTTTTGGCAAAAGATGAGGACTATTTTTTACACTTTGAGGTAATTCCTGATAATTTTCCACTTGAGTTAAGGCAGAGATTAAAAAAGTTCAAAGCAGGAAGTTTACAACTTGAAGTTGGTATTCAAACTCTAAATTTAGATGTTGCAAAAAATATAAACAGAAATCTAAAAATTGATAAAATCAAAGAGAATCTAGCATTTTTGAGTTCTGAGACAAAAGCTCATATGCATATTGATTTAATTGTAGGACTTCCTAGTGAAACAATAGAGAGTTTTGAGGCAAATCTTGATTTGCTATATACTTTAAGTAGTGGTGAAATTCAAATTGGAATTTTAAAAAAACTATCTGGAACTACCTTAAATAGGCATGATGAACTACATGGTATGGTTTATAATCCAAACCCACCTTATGATATTTTACAAAATAATCTAATACCATTTGAACTTATGCAAGATATGAAAAGATTTGCTAGGTTTTGGGATATTGTTTACAATAGTGGAAATTTTGTAAAGACTTCAAAACTACTTTTTAAAGATGGTAAAGTGTTTAAAAACTTTTTTGATTTTAGTAAGTGGTTGTATAAAAGAAGTGAAAGTACTTTTAAAATCTCTCTTGATAGGGTTGCTGAGTATTTGTTTGAGTATTTAAGCCGTGATTGGGAAGAGGAGATTTTGGTAAAAACAATTTTGGATGATGTGATGATGATAGAGGGTAGAAAAATACCACCATTTTTGAAAAAGTATAAAAAATATGAGAAGGATTTTATTCAAATTGAACAAAGCAGGGCAAATAAGAGACAGATTTTAAGGATAGAAAACAATGATTAAAAACCATAAAAAACTACTAATTTTACCAATTTTATTAAACTTTGCAACTGCTGTAGAAAATGAAGGAAAAGTAGAGTTGTCTTATGTAAATACAAGTGGAAATACACAAACAACTACACTAGCAGCTGATGCTGAAGTAAAATCAAAGATTGATGATATAGAGCTCAAATTCAAAGGTTCAATATTAAAAAGTAAAGACAACAATGAAGAGTCTGCAAATAAGTATGAGTTAGAGCTACAATCTAGTTATATGTTTACAGATAATTTTTATACATATTTGGGTGTAAATTATGTAAAAGATGAGTTTTCTGATTATGATTCAAGATTAAATATTGGACCTGGACTTGGTTATAAGTTTATAAATACAGATGACCACCTTTTGGATATAAAAACTGGAGTTGATTACTCTTTAGATAAGTATGAAAATGGCAAAAAAAATGAGTATGCTGCTTCAAAATCTGAGTTAAATTATAAATATAAAATAAAAGAGGATGTTGAATTTAAACAGATGGTAAACTATCTTGTATCTATGGAGGATAGTGAAAAATACTTTGTGACAAGTGAGAGTAGTGTAAATGTAAAGATGGTTGGAAACTTATCTTTAGGAGTTAGCTATAAAGTTGATTATACAAATCAAACACAAAAAGAGAAAACTGATAAAAAGTTTTTAACATCTTTGATATATGATTTTTAAGAGTTTAAATGAACTATAGAGTTATTATTCTTTCACTTTTAGTGCTATATATCTTAGCAGATATTTTTCATACATATTTTATAAAATAATTTCAATAGTTTGTTTCCAAATTGTAAAATGATAAAATAGGAAAAAAAAGGTTTACAAATGAGTGAAATATTAATCTACCAAAACGAAAGTGGAAATATCAAAGTAGATGTAAGATTTGAAGATGGTTCAATTTGGTTATCTCAAGCTCAAATTTGTGAACTCTTTGGTAAAGCAAAATCAACAATAAGTGAACATATAAAAGCTATTTTTGAAGAAGAGGAATTAAATCCAATTTCAACTGTTCGGAATTACCGAACAGTTCAAAAAGAGGGAAATAGAGAAGTAGAAAGAGATATAGAATATTATAATCTTGATATGATAATTGCCATTGGTTTTAGAGTTCGTTCAAGTACAGGTACCAAATTTAGAATTTGGGCAAATGATAAACTAAAAGAGTACATCACAAAAGGTTTTGTACTAAATGATGAGCGATTTAAAAATGGCAACTCTATGGGCTATTTTGATGAACTTCAAAAAAGACTTAGAGATATTAGAATATCTGAAAAGTTTTTTTATCAAAAAATCAAAGACATCTATATGACAAGTATTGATTATGACCCAAAAGATGAAAAAACAATTTTGGGATTACTTGTTGAGCAATATTTAGCATTTGCGCAGACTATGGCAATGCAAAGAACACCTATGTATATGAAAGATTGGATTGCAAGATTAGATGCTGTTATATCTTTAAATGGTAGAGAGTTACTAACTCATGCAGGAAAAATAAGCCATGAAATGGCAATTGCAAAAAGTGGATTAGAGTATAAAAAGTTTAAAGATGAACAAAAGAAAATAGAAAAAATCCAAAGTTTAAAAGAGCTTGAAGAGGATATAAAGAGATTAAAATGATATACGATTTAATAGTTTTAGGAGCAGGTCCAGCTGGAATATTTGCAACTATAAGTGCAGCAAAAGAGGGCAAAAAAGTGTTGTTGCTAGAAAAGATGCCACAAATTGCACTAAAACTAAAAGCAACAGGTGGTGGCAAATGCAATCTTACAAATACTTTATCACCTTTGGAGTTTATTGAAAAATTTGGAAAAAATGGCAGATTTATAAAAGATGCTCTTGATGAGTTTTCAAGAGATGATTTGCTAAGTTTTTTTGCTTCAATTGGAGTAGAAACAATTTCTAAAGATGGATTTAGAATTTTTCCTATAAATCACAGCTCAACACTTATTTTAGAAGCTTTACAAAAAGAGCTTCAAAGATTAAGTGTAGAGTTTAAAACATCAATAAATATTGAAAAAATAGAAAAATTTGATGATATTTTTGAACTAAAAAGCAAAGATAGTATCTATAAAGCTAGAAATTTAGTTTTAGCAACTGGAGGTTTAGGTTATCCAACTTTAGGAGCAACTGGAGATGGATATAGCTTTGCTTCATCTTTTGGACACAAAATTACACAAACCTCTCCAGCTATGATGCCACTATTTACAAAAGAGAAAAACTTTGGCTCTTGCAAGGCTGATACAATCGCAAAAGCTATTTTAAAAGTAGATATAAAAAAGTATAAAAACCTAAAAATAAGTGGAGATTTAATTTTTACAAAAGAGGGGCTTAGAGGTCCAGTTATTTTAGATTTTGCAAGAGAGATAACACCTATTTTAGCAACTTACAATGAAGTTCCTCTGCTTATAAATTTTCTAAAAGGAAAAAATGAAGAGGAGATTTATAAACATCTAAAAGATGAGATATCAAAAAATCCACAAGATAATATTTTACAAAACTTAGAGACTTTAGTTGCCAAAAGTGTTGCAAATGAGATTTTAAATATTTGCGATATAAAAAGAGATTTAAGATTTAAACAAATAGAAGGGTTTAAAAGAGAAAAACTAATAAAAACTCTAGCTTGGACACCTTTTACAGTTATTGGTCACGATGGATTTAGACAAGCCATGATTACAAGAGGTGGAGTTAGCATAAAAGAGATTGATTCAAAAACTATGGAAAGTAAAATTATACAAGGTCTATATTTTTGTGGAGAGCTTGTAGATATTGATGGACCTTGTGGTGGATACAATCTTCAATGGGCTTTTTCAAGTGGTTATTTGGCTGGAAAATTAAAAAGCTTTTTTAATAAAATATAAAAAACAAATAGATAAAAAAGAGGCAAAAGTATAGTTTGAAATATAAATACAATAATCAAATCAACTATATTATCGCTTGAACTATCAACAGCATCTTTATACTCATCTACCTTTTTTTCATAAAAAGTCATATCAAATTTTTGTCTAAACTTTTCAAAAAAACCACTCTCTTTCTCTTCTACTGATTCAAGATTTATTTTACTTATCTCATCTTTTGTATTTAAAATAGTCTCATTTAGTTGTTCAATATTGTATTGAGGTTTTATAAAGTAGTCATAACTATACTCATTTAAGTATGCAACAAATGGAATTGAAAATCTTAAAAATAGTAAAATAAGTGTTAATTTAAGAGCCATATTTTTAATACTTTCTATGTTTTTAAATTTTAAAAATAGAAATATATTAA